>NZ_JBVOWJ010000013.1:0-55722 GCF_058139575.1 Lactobacillus sp. VURO6/B1 (VP7)
CCATTTGAGCTACCGGATGTGTTGTCTGAGCCATTTGAGCTACCGGAGTTGTTATCTGAGCCATTTGAGCTACCGGAGTTGTTATCTGAGCCATTTGAGCTACCGGATGTGTTATCTGAGCCATTTGAGCTACCGGATGTGTTATCTGAGCCATTTGAGCTACCGGATGTGTTGTCTGAGCCATTTGAGCTACCGGATGTGTTGTCTGAGCCATTTGAGCTACCGGAGTTGTTATCTGAGCCATTTGAGCTACCGGATGTGTTGTCTGAGCCATTTGAGCCTTCTGAGCCAGTTGAACCTTCTGAACCTGTTGAACCGGTTGAACCTTCTGAACCTGTTGAACCGGTTGAACCAGTTGAACCTTCTGAACCGGTTGAACCTTCAGAGCCAGTGGAACCTGTTGATCCGGTTGAACCAGTTGAACCTTCTGATCCGGTTGAGCCAGTTGAACCTGTTGAACCGGTTGAGCCAGTTGAACCTTCTGATCCGGTTGAACCAGTTGAACCTTCTGATCCGGTTGAGCCAGTTGAACCGGTTGAACCTTCAGAGCCAGTGGAACTCGTTGAACCTTCAGAGCCAGTGGAACTCGTTGAACCTGTTGAGCCAGTTGAACCTTCAGAGCCAGTTGAACTGTTTGATGCGTTTGAGCTGCCTGAACCATTTGAACTGTTTGATGGAGTTGAACCTGATGGGGTTGAACCTGTATTACTTGAACCAGTGTTATTTGAACCTGTTGTAGGAGTTGAACTGTTTGAGCTATTTGAAGCGTTTGAACCGTTTGAGGTTGTTGAAGAGTTGCTACCATTTGAACCGGTTGAACCATTAGAACCATTTGAACTAGTTGAAGGGTTTGAACTTGGCTTTGGTGTAGCCTTCTTCTTAGCTAAAGCACTAGCTTTGATGTAACCAGCTGAGGTTAAGTAGTACTTCTTGCCCTTGATTTTGACAGCTTTACCATAGATCTTGATCTTTTTGCCTTTAAGAACTTTACCGTTCTTTATAGCTTTACCACTTCTTGTAACTAAAGTTGTATTCTTAGCTACTTTAGCACCTTTACCAGTAACATTGACTGCTTTAATGTATTGGTTCTTGCCAATCTTATAGTAAACTTTTCCTTTAATAGTCTTTTTACCAAGAACTTTTACCTTTTTACCTGCTTTAACAAGTTTCTTAGTTTTAACTAATTTCTTGCCTTTTTTCTTGTAAACAGCAGAATTTGCATGAACTTTCTTAGTCTTTGCAGATTTCTTCGCTGCGCTAACTTCAGTTGGCGCATTACTTAAAGAGTTGTTTGGTGTTTGATTAGCACCAACAGCTAATAATGCAGCACCAGCTACTGATACTATCATTTTCTTGTAAAAACTATTTTTACTCATTTTTGAAACTTCCTTTTAGTACTAAATTTCAACGTTCTCAATTTAAAAACAAGAACAATATAACTATATTTAAGCTACCTAGATCTCATTCTATCACCATAAACACTCAAAAAAAAGGGTATAATTTTAATAAATAAAGTAATTTCTAAGTTTAAATCAAAAATCAAGATATATTATTGTTATTTTATTAGATTTGCTGTTGTATATGCTAAATACTCAAACTTTTTTGTTATTTCGAATAAAAAACAACTTGAATTAAAATAATAGAGAATGTTCAATCTTTATGTTTTTCCTTATATAGCAGAAAATGTAATAAATCACATTTATTAATAAAAGTAATTCATCAAACTTTATTTATCTAATATTTAAATTAGCAAAACATAATATATTATTTCCATAAATCATGGTACTTACTGTTATTTTAAGGTAACCGAGAAATTTTAAAAAATTTGTTCATAATATGTTTTTTCGCTATTCCATTTGCACCATACAAACTATCAAGACACTATACCCAAAAGTTTGCCCCAGTTACCTTGATTTTATTGCTTTTTCATTCTCTTGTAGCTACATTAATTATAGTTGGTGCAATTTTAAAGAAAGAAACAATTTTTTAACAATTTTTTTACCCGTACCTGGGCTTTTTACTATTAATTTAAAACTATACATAGATATTTTTTGTTGATAAGTTAAAACTAAAACCAGTCACCTTTTAGTTTTTGTAACAATATTTGGATAAAGAATGAAACATGCAAAAGGGACTAACTCTCGTTGCATCCGGAAGTTAGTCCTTAGTTAGATTTCAAACTTGGCAGCTCGATAGCAAACTGCTTTTTAATTAGTTAAATTACTTATTGCCTATAACTCTGCGAATACGGTCAGCAACCTGATACTTGGCAGTAAATATCAATTCGTCTCCCATTTCAATAACCGTATGACCATGTGGGACCAGCCACTCTTGTCCTCGGCGAATACGGCTGACAGTGATGTCACTTGCTAGATCCCAATCCATTAATTGACGGCCTGAATACTGCCTATTGCGGACAACAACAGAATAGACAGCATTTTTGGTATCGCTCAGCACATTATAAACAGCGGGCGATTCTATCAGTGCTCGCAACAACGAAGAAGTAACATTACTTAAGTCAAAAACCTCCATGCCGTTGCTGCGCAATTGCTCAACCTTGGCAATGTCTGCACGTTTTTGACAAATAATAATGCGTTTGAAATTACCCTTAGTTTTTGCCAATTGCCCCAGTCGTAAATTAGTTTCGTCAGACCTCATGGCCGCAACAAAAATATTACCAGTAAAAGCACCAGATTGTGTCAAGCTCTCACTATCCAATTGGGATAATAATTTTAGCTGTGGCACGCGGCTTTTATAAATATGATAGTGTTCGTTACTGGTAGTAAACATCTTAACTGAATACCAGTTATCATGCAGGTCAAGCATTACGGGGACAGTCAAGGCATTCGTACCCAAAATCACGACCTTTTCCTTAATCCGATCTTCTGCTTTCAATTTAAAAATGGCGTTAAATAAAATTGGGCACAGAATGCAGACGATCACAGCAGCCAGGATAAAAACATCAGATTGCAGCCGTGTAATAACATTTAATTTACGTGCTACTGCTAGAGTTGGTAAAACGATAGTAATCGTAGTTGCAGTTAAAAAACCACCGGCAATACCATTTCTGCTACCGAATTTTTGCGCGTAAACCAAAGCAACAGGTACTTTAGCCAAGAACAGAAACAAGATTAATATTGGTAATAAAATCAGTGATTTTGGGTGGGCCAAAAGTGACCTTAAATTGAGTTTAACTCCCGTCATAATGAAGAAAATGGGAATAAAAAAACCATAGCCAATTGAAGTTAACTTATCAGCAGTTTCCTGACTAGGCTCCAGCAACTTCATGACAATACCGGCTAAAAATGCTCCCAAAATATTTTCTACTCCAACTCTTTCAGCTACTGTTACCAGAGCAAAAATCAAGAAAAAGGCTAACCGCACATCTAGCTGCGTAGTTGACTTGGTCACTTTAACAAACCACAAATAAGGCTGCTTAAAGCGCCACAACAGCAAAATAGCCACTCCAAATAGCAAAATAATGAGCCACAATTGTCTGGTATTGCCACCATTAATCGCAGCATAAACCGTCAGCAGCATTAAGGGAATTACTTCTCCTAAAACTGCAGTCAATAAAATCGTCTGACCTATCGGCCTATTTAATATATCTTTTTCTTTTAAGGTCGCAATTACCACTCCTAGTGCAATGGTCATGAAAATAATGGTTGCAAGCATCGTATCGCCAAATAAGCCAAGCCATTTTAAAACTAATGCGAGGCAGACAGATAAAAGGGCTACACCAAAAAATGCTTCTAAAGCAATTTTAAAGGGAGATACCTGACCTGGCTTTTTTTCTTGCTTATGCTTTGGTTTCAGTAAATCAAAATTAATTTCCATCCCCGACAAAAACAATAACAAAATGACGCCCAAATTTGATAAAAACGCTAGGTCATGCGTTAGCTGTACAATGTTAAAGCCACTGGCACCTAGAATAATACCAATGATAATTTCTGCAACGGCCGTAGGAACAGCATTTACCTTTAATCGGGCCATTAAAATAGGAACAATTAAAGCAAACAAAACAACTAGGAATAAAGACAACTGTGCCACCAGGATTACCTCCTCATTTATTCTTAGTCGATTATACAAAATATTGACGAGCAGAGAAAATAAAAAGGGTGGCAAGTATTCATAGCTTCCAAAAAGCAATCAATTAAAATTCTGTTGCACATAAAAAACAAGTCATGCCAATTGTCATGACTTGTCTCTTTCTTTAAAAATTATCTGCTTTAACAAAGCGATTAGTATCAATTGAATAGTACTTATTGCCATTAATATTAACACGACCACCGTATGTCCGAACGGATTTGCCCTTTAAAAGCTTGCTGGTGCCTATACGAATTCCGGTAGTATCGTAAATATAGGCATTATGGGTCAAAACACGCTTGGAACCAACGATATTGCTGGCTACAACATACTCGTTCTCACCAATTTGCAAATATTTTTTACCATTTATCACCTTTTCTTGTGCCACGGTTACCACTGTCCCAGCGGTTTTTAATGTCGCACTAGTACGTTTACCTTGAGCATCATATGTATAAGCATCATGCATCAAAGTTTTCTTACCAGTCGGTGCTTGAGAAACAGAGTCGGTATCAGTTGTAGGTGTATTCGCTGAATCAGTTGGTTCAGTTGAATCTGCTGTATTTGATGAATCATCAGTTACCGTGCTGTCATCAGGAACGGTAGAAGTAACGGTTTCTGCTGCCTGTAAATCGTAATAGTGCTTCAAAAGTGAGTAAAAGTCATTCATGGAATAACCCCATTTTTTGAAGTAGCCATCAGGGTCGGTATGATTAGTACCTCCTAAAAAGCGCGATACGGCATGATGGGACCAAATTGTTCCTTTACCAGTATGAGACGCATTAGAAGGCTTGATGTTATATCTGTGCAACAGCTTAGCCGCATAAATGGCATCGTTATTCACACTTTTAGCAAATTTTTTTCTGGTAGTTTCTTGACAAAGTTCAATTTGAATAAAGCGGTTATTGGCTACTGCCCCAGCACCCCAAACGCCATAGTTAGGAGTCATCATCTGAATAACCTCCTTGTGATCAACAAAAGCGTGAACATAAGAGTACATATGTTTCCATTCACGATTAAAGTAAATAGCCTCATTGTATGCGGAAGCACCAGGAGTTGCAGTTTCATGAATTACAATACCTTCCGGCTTCCCTTTTCTGTACTTAATTTTATTACCATGAGCGTAAAACTTGTTATACTTAATGTTCTGCGTTTGGAGCATTTTATGTAAGAAAGTAACGCCAACATAGCTGTTTTGCTTAGCAATTGAGTTGATAGAGGCAGCTTCTACTACCTGAGATTGATTGACGTTAAAAATAGGTGCAACTAAACCTACTCCGAGAGCAACAGTAGTTATTAGTTTCTTTATCTTCATCTAATTTTTTCATTCCTTATTTTGTTTGTGAGAAATTAACTTTGTCTAGAAATTGCCTTTCTTAATATACTGGTGAATACCTACTCGGTAATACTTAAGTCCGTATATTGAAATTGCTCCACCGTAGGTTGCGACAGATTGATCCTTCTTTAACACCTTTTTATTGTCACGATTGCCATAATCGTTGTAAACAAAAGCATTTTTCTTAAGAAGCCTCATAGTGCCGTCAATATTACCACTGGCAATGTACTGATTTTCACCAACCCGATAATACTTTTTGCCGTTAATAGTTTTAGTGCCATAAGTAGCAATCACCTTACCGGTATTGCCTACTTTAATTGCCTTGGACTTTTTTACGCGTTTGCCTTTGGAATTATAAACATACGCATTATGCATCAAAGTCTTGTTAACCTTCTTCTCACCCTTTGGAGCCTGAGAAGCTGGTGGAAGAGCACTGCCCATATTTAAAATAGTATCGTTAACCCAGCCTTTACCAGCAATGTACAAGCGCTTTTTACCGTTATAAAAAGTAATGGTCTTAGTTACAGTAACTGCATCGCCTTTAGCAACTGAATCGGTTTTGGCAGATACTGAGTGGTCAGTTGGCCAGGCATAAGTGGCACCTGCTTTTTTAACAACATAAGATTTGCTGGTGTTCGAAATCTTAGGATCATATTGCGTTAAGTTCGAAGTTGTTATTCTGGTATTTAAGATAGTGTTGTAATTATTGGCGGTAGCGTATGTACCAGTTAAAGCCTTGGTGGCATCTGCATAAGAAGCAGCATTTTCGAGCCATGCTCCCTTGTAGCGCTCTGGCTGCCAAGTAACACCTAAACGAAGTTTTTTACCATTATCAGCAAATGAGTCCTGATAGGTATTGTACTTTCTAAACTTAGCTGTTACGTAATAGCTCTTGCCGTTTTTGTCTTCTTCACGTGTTTTAGAAGAATATGTGGCTCCCTGCCAACTGTCATCAGCTTTCATCCCAAATAAATTATTGGCATTAACAGCTAGACCGGATTTGCCCCAGTTAGATTCCACAATTGCTTGTGCGATCATAACTGAAGGGTATAAGCCATATTTTTTAGAAACTTTTTGTGCTTGCTTAACAGCAGTATTTAAAAATGTTGTTTCATCTGCGCTAGCTGCAGATACTGTCTCAGCCTTTGCTGGAGAATTGGCAATTAAGTTGTTGGTAACTGGCATCAAGAGCGCTGTACTAAGCATAGCCGCCGAAAAACCAGTGATTAGTCTTTTTTTCATAAATAAAATTTCCTCCTTAACCGACATCTTTATTGTATCGGGCAATTAAAGTATTAACAATAGAATCCGCTTAATTGTAGTCAAAAAGTAATATTGCCGATTTTAATATTACAAATAGTAATTTAATTGTCTAAGACTTCTCGTAAATGATACAAAAGATCTCGTTTTAATCTTTGCAGCTGCACTCGATTGATCCCTGTCTTCTGAGCTAAAGCACTGATTGTTTGACCACCAAGCAAATGATCAAAAAACAACATACGTTCTACCTGCGTCAATTGTGGCAGTTCTTGTTCGAGTGCTAAATGATTATTCCAGTTATCCAGCAAGCCAACCTGCTCTGTAGAGTCAAAAACAATTTCTTGCTCAGTTATTCGCTTTTGCTTACGCAATAAATCTAAAGTATGCCAGATAATTTTGCGAAAACTAAGCCGATCAACTTCAGTTCTTGCTCTATTTGCTAACCTCGTTAACATTTCTGCGTAAATTATTATACCTTCCTGCAAAAAGTCTTCGTAATTAGTATAGTCCATTCTGACGTGGGCAGACTTCAATGCGCCTCTGACTAATTTCTGATTCTGCCATGCAGTGATAAATGCTTTTTTCTTAATCTTCATTTGTGACATTCCTCTGTTTCAAATATGTCACAAGCGCTTGTGCTCTTATAGATTAGCAATCTTGCTTAAAATTTAAAAAACATAATATTAAGTTCTTAACTGCTAAATTAACAAACATTTAAATTTTTCTTTTAGTTTCTTAAAGCTTGCCTCATATATTATAATTACAATAAATCTACGGGTTAAAAAAGAGTAAAAAAAACACGAAATTCTTAAAGATCGTGTTTTTTCTTAAAATAGAGTATCTGGTCGCTTGCTGTTTGAATAAGCAGACTTATGAGCATCAGAAATTAATGGCAGTTCGTAGTAATCAGCCAAATAATTGCCATATCGCGCATGCTTTTTATCCAGTAATTCACTCATTACTTTTTTTAAAGATAATTCTTCCAGGGATTGGTGTGGATGAAAGTAAGAAGATTGATCGATAAGAGAATCTCCGACAGACCTTTTAACCCGCCAGCCCAAATTACTTTTTAAATGTAGTGTACCTAAGAGATAAAGCGCGTGATTAAAAAACAAGCTATCGCTTACTTTGCGGGGAATGTGACGGCTGCAATTATCATACGTAAAAATATAACTGAAGCGATTTGTTGTCACGGATTCAAAAGCAGTTACATTATTTCGAAGCGACTCAAAATTTGCCATATTATGCAAAGCAATCCAGTCAATATTACCTGTATTATAACTACGCAATGAAAAATAAGCTAAGCGACCTGTGGCAATCACGTTGTGCCCAACTAGATTAATCTTGCGTGCAAATTCCCTTTGAAATTCCAGCCCTGCCAATAGACAATTCTGAGCAAAAGAAGTCAAATGCGCCTGAGTGCTGCGACAGCTTAAAACAATACCCTGATTACAGTCAAAAATCACACTTTTGTATTTGCCTAAAAGTGGTTGTTTCTGAAACTGGTATAAAGCAATAGTTCCGGGATTTACACAATAAAGTTCATCCTCAATTAAGTATTTATCTATTTCCTGATCTATGCCAATTCTTTGGCGTAAAAGCTTTTGCGACCAAAAGCGATATTTATGTCCACTAGGCAGGTTCCAGATATCACTTTCTTTTTTTAACAATTCATTCCTCTCCTTTAATTAAAGTAGACGAATACTATTATACTGGAAATGTTATCGCTTGCATAGATCAATCACGCGTAAACTAATTCAAAAGCACAAAAAAACAGAAGCGATATAATCGCTCCTGTTTCTTAATTAGCTATAAGACTAATTATTTAGCAAAGTTTGCAACCTTAACGTATTGCTTAGCAGGTCCACCAATTCTGTAGTAAGCCTTACCATTCTTGAATGTGTAAGGTGAACCAAAAGTAGTAACTTGTGAGCCAGCCTTCAATACTTTTCTGTTAGCACGCTTCTTGCTGGTCTTGTATACATAAGCGTTGTGGCTCAATGTACGTGAAGTACCATCAATGTTGTCAGCCATTACGTATTGGTTGTCACCAATGCTGTAAACCAAGCTGCCGTCAGCAAGCTTAGTAGCTGCACCGATTACTTCAACAGTGGAGTAAGCACGTAACATGTTAGTACCAACACGCTTGTGATCCTTGTCGTAGATGTATGCGTTGTGCATAACAGTCTTCTTAACCTTGTCTGCAGGTTTGAATGAACCGTCAACAAATTTACTCTCTACGTAAAGGTCTGAGTCAGCACTGTTAATACGAGAGTAAGTCTTCTCGCCAACCTTGATTGGGTCACCAAAGATAGCAATTTGATCACCGTTCTTAACAGTAGTCTTAGAATCAGTTACAGTGTTACCGTCAATCTTGTAAACTGTAACGTCACCATCAGATTGAACAGTCTTGTATGTAGCACCCTTAACACCAACAGTTAAGTAGAAAGTAACCTTAGTAGTCTTACCATCTGCATTAGTTGCAGTTACAGTAACTGGGTACTTACCAGCAACCTTAGTGTTAACCTTGCTTGCATCAACAGTAGGAATCATAACAGTTCCATCAGTCTTGCTTACTTGGGTCTTAAAGGCATTTTGGATAGCCTTAGTATCAACTACACCATTAACTGGAACATAGTTGAAGTTAACATCACCAACTGAGTCAAGAGTAGTTGTACCCCTCAACGCATCTTTTTGTCCATTAAAGTACATTTGAGGGAATGAATCATCACCATCAGTTGCTGTTGAGTTAACACGTACATTAAATGTAGCGGTTTTGCCATTAGTAGCATATAAGTGCGCAGTAAATGTAAATGGAGCAGCTGGTTTGTCAAAACTGCCATCAGCCTTTACAGTAACACCAGCAGCCTTAAGTCCATCTCTAATATCTTGCTCAAGATTTAAGAAACTAGCTTTAGCGGCTTGAGGATCGTTACCAGCAGTAGTTTTAACTGTGTACTTACCACTCTTACCTCTTGAAGCGTCAATCTTGTCAGCTACAGCAGAAACTGTGTAACTATTTGCATCAAGATCTACAGAACCAGAGTCAGCAATTACTTCTTTGCTGTCTTGTGTAAATGTAACATATGGAGCACCCTTCAAAGCTGTATTAGCAACGCTAAATACTTTACTTTGAACTTGAACGCCTGAAATTACACCAGTACCATCTGAAGTCTCCTTTTTACCATTAACAGTATAGTCTGTATTAGCTTTCAAACCGCTAATAGTAACTGGAACTTTAGCTACATAAGACTTGCCTTTTTCAAGCTTATCAGCAGCTTTTGTATTAGCAGCTACTGTACCAGTGCCATCAGCATTTGCTGTAGCTTCATAAATAGAAGCTTTACCAGGAATTACATTTGCACCTGTTGGTAAAGTTGGGGTAGCAAGTGAAGCAGCAACTTTGGATGCTACATCGCCATCTACTAAACTGGCAGCGTTAGTTACATTTAATTCCAATTTAGCAGTAGTAACGCCATCAGTTGTAGTTCCGCCAACAACTGGAATAGTGGTATCAGCAAATACTGTTGATACACCGGCTGCAGCGACTGGAGCAACAGCTAATAAAGCAGCTGCAGCAGCACTAACAATTCTTAAATTTTTCTTCATGTGGTCTTTCCTCCTTGTGTATATACAAAATAGTAATAGGCTATAGGTTCAGTCGTAATGAGCCTACATTGTTACAACACCCTTCAAGCCGAATTCATAAGTTTATAACTCTTATGAGGTAGCTTTCGAGCTGAAGAACGCGCATGCGTACAGGCTTCGAACCTGAAGCATAGCTATTACTTACCACATTTCTTATTGTACCTACCTTTTGCTTAAATTGCAAGACATGTAGTTATTTAACATACTTTTGTAATAAACGCTTACAGCTTTTTTGTTCATTTTTTATTTTTCAAGAATTAATAAAACCCTTAACAGTAATACATTCAATGTTTTTCTGCGCTAATAAAGTTATTTTATTTTTATTGAATTTTACAAAATAATAACAAAATAATTTGGAATAAAGTAAAAATCACGCCAAACTTGCCTTGACGTGATTTCCTATCTTTACTAATTATTTTTACCGTAAAAATTGTTTGATTTTAACTATCGTTTCTTTAATGGTCTCCAAAAACTGCAGGTTACATTGACTGACCCTGAGTATTATCGAACAAACTAGTAACAGTTCGTTCAACATATGAAGCAGATTGTGGAGTTTTATACAGATCCACCCCTTCGTGTGCAAATGCTTTTGCATTTGCTATTGTTTCCATTGCATTTTTTACCTCTGTTCCTGCCAAATTAGCGGCAGCATCTGGTAAAGACAAATTAACCTTTTTGTTGGCCCCGTTTAGAAATACTAGTTGTAAAGTTTTGGTCTTAGTTACCATATTATTTGCTCCTGTCTTAATCATTTTTATTTTTGCGACTTGATTATTCATCACCAATAGGGATACCCTGTTTTTGAATTAAAGTTGCTGCTCCCAGATCATCACCCTGCAGCTGTGCTAAAGCTGCGCCCACTTTAGCCAAACCGCCAGCTGTTGCTCCTTCTTTAACGTTCTTTAAAATTCGTGATTTAGTACCGTCTTTGCTGTATTTGGAATTTAAAAATGTGTATTGGACTGATTGTTCTAATAATGCAAAATTCATATTATTTTTCTTCCTTTTCTAAATAGTGTAATCGACCCGCGCGCCAGATGTCTTACACTATTACTAACGAAAATGGGCGGCAAAATGTAACATTTTTTCTTAAAAAATGGTCCCGTAAAGGTGAAAAAACACCATTGAGTAGTCAAATCTGCTTAAACCATCTATAATTAAACTAAGTATTAGTAAGGAGGATAAATTCCTATTATGAAAAAAACGACAATTGGCACGATTGTAGCAGTAATAATTATCGCTATTGGAGGTGGCGTTTTTTACGCAACACAAAAATCCAATAATGATAAAGTTGAAGCTTCCTATAATAGTGCAATGACTACTGGTAAAAATGCGGTTGCTGATAAGGACTATTCAGAAGCAAGCTCAGCATTTGCCAAGGCTTTCAGTATCAAAAAGACTGACCAGGCTAAAGCTTATCAAAACCAGTCAGACTATATGATTTCCGCAATTAACGCAACTAAAAAAGGCAAATATAATGATGCGTTAAACGAAACTAGCAATGTAATTCAAAGAAAAAACGGCTATGCAGTTTTAGTAAAACAAGGTAAAAAATTAAAGACTACTATCGAAGACGTTCAAGATAATTATGAACATGAAATTCAACCAATCTTCCTCGCTGCATCCCAAGCGGAATTAGCTAAGCAATACCTTAAAGCAGCTGACCAATATCAAAAAGTACTAGATCTGCCTTATATTGATGAACAATATTACAGTCAGTACAAGAAGAAGGCAGAAAAGGGATTAGCAAATAATCAAAAAGCTGCTAAAGAAAATAATAATGGTTCTTCAAGTCAAAGCTACAATTCAATTTCAGGCAAAGGACCAGATACTGGCAATGCCGGTAAAACCGGTGAAGGTTCAATGGGCAACCACAAGGTACATGGTAAAACAGTTACTAACAAGCAAATAGCGCAACTGCGTAAACGTGTAGGCAAGTTTGGCTATGATTCAATGTCTTGGAGTCCGCAAGATCTGATCGATCTTTACAGAAAGTCTGGTCGAACTAAACCAAGCAAAATTACCAAACAAGATATTCAAAACTATCTTAAGCCGTAGCAAACAATAATAGGCTAAACTCAATATGCTGAACCGTCCCGATCACTACATGGGACGGTTTTTATTTAGCCGGTTTATCTATTTTATTGCAGTTGTGCAAAATGCTATAATTTTATTAATATTATTAAAAACTATCATATATAGAGGTTAAACTGCTCCAATAGTTGCTTTTATAGCCTAAACTCTGTAAAATGACTATTGACTTTCACGTTTCCTATTTTTATTAAAGGAGTGTCTGCTTTGACTGAAAAAGAAAATAATAGCAAAGAAAAAGATAACGAAAAAGGACAAGAAAAAAAGGATAAAGAAGAAGAAATCAAGGTTGTGATGCCTGACGCTAAATGGACCACTATGCCAGAAGAAGAGTTTATAGAGCAACCGGATTATCTTAAAGTTTTCGCTGACTTTTACATTGCTCAGTTTAACCAGCGCGATTTGGAAATCATGAACTTATATGATACCAATTCCAACATGGTTGACATTAACCACTATCTGCTTAACAACATTCAATTCACTCGCAAAGAATTGGTTAAACATGTTTTGCAATACCATGCTCAGAATTTCCAAAGCATAATTGACGAAATTGCTGCTAAAGATGGTGTTGATGCAGAAAAAATGACATCATATAAAGACTGGAATAACTGGTACGAAGAGCGTCGCAGTAAAATTTCAACTTCTTTATCATAATTTACTTGTACTAAAGCAAAAAAAAGAACAAAATAGATACTTGAATGAGAATGCCACACTGACATTCTTTTTTACTTAAAAATGAATATTTCAATATTGTCTATGGGAGTACATAATTACTATGGATAAAAAGAAAAAGCGGATTTCGGCTGCCGGTCTATTAATTACCATCGGTATCGTTTATGGTGATATCGGAACTAGTCCGCTCTATGTAATGAAGTCAATCGTTACGGGTAACGGTGGCATTGCCAATGTTGATCGTGAACTGATTTTAGGATCAATTTCGCTCATTTTCTGGACAGTCACACTACTTACCACCGTTAAATACGTCATGATTGCGCTCAGAGCTACCAACCGTGGTGAAGGTGGCATTTTTGCATTATATGCTTTGGTACGTAAACGAGCCAAATGGCTGGTCATGCCGGCACTGATTGGTGGAGCAGCCCTCTTAGCTGATGGGACATTGACTCCAGCTGTGACGGTCACCACTTCGATTGAAGGACTGAAGAACATGCACTTCGGTTCCCACGTTCCCGTTCCTAATCAGAATGCCGTCATCATTATTACGATCGCTATCCTGCTGGTACTATTTTCAATTCAAATGCTAGGCACCAGCAGCATTGGTAAAGCATTTGGTCCTATAATGTTTGTCTGGTTTACATTTTTAGGCGTTATCGGTCTCTATAATATGGCTAATGACTGGTCAATTTTAGAAGCACTGAATCCCGTTTGGGCTATTAAAGTTCTTTTTAGTCCCTCTAATAAAGCCGGCATCTTCATTTTAGGTTCAATCTTTCTGGCCACTACCGGTGCAGAGGCGCTATATTCTGATGTCGGTCATGTTGGTAAAGAAAATATTCGCGGATCCTGGCCTTATGTTTTTCTCTGCCTGTCTTTAAATTATCTTGGTCAGGGAGTTTGGATTCTGCAAAATCCACATTACCAAACAAACGGCGGTGAACTTAATCCGTTCTTTGAAGCTGTACCAGCAAATTTACGACTTTTTGCCATCATTTTGGCTACAGTAGCCGCAATTATTGCATCCCAGGCTTTGATTACCGGTTCATTTACATTAGTATCTGAAGCAAGTGGTCTAAAATTTTTACCACGAATGAATATTAATTACCCTACTACTAAGCATGGTCAAATTTACATTCCTTCCGTTAACAAAATGATTTGCGTGGCAACTATCGCTATCGTAATTTTCTTCCGAACTTCAGAACACATGGAAGCGGCCTACGGTCTGTCAATCACGGTCACAATGTTAATGACTACATTGCTGCTCTTTGAATACTTGGGTTCAAAGCATCACCCATTGATATTGCGCCTTTGCTTTTTAATCGCCTTTGGCTTTATTGAGGGCATGTTCTTGATCTCCAGTTTGACCAAATTTATGCATGGTGGTTACGTCACCGTTTTAATTGCCGGCTTTATTGGTGTCATTATGTTCATCTGGTACTTTGGCAATAAAGTTCGCGACAAGCATGAAGGTGCTCATACCTATGTCCGTTTGGACGAATACACTGATATGTTAACAGACCTAAGTCATGATGACGATTACCCTACTTATGCGACTAACTTGGTCTACATGGCTAAAGTTAAATATAATAAGTTTGTCAAACGTGAAATCATGTACTCCATCTTGGATAAAAGACCTAAACGTGCTCAGGCCTATTGGTTTGTGACAGTTAACATCACGAACGAACCTTTCACAGCTAGATATGCTGTTAATACTTTTGGTACTAAGAATGTTATTAACGTTCAGCTATATCTTGGGTTCAAGAAACAAACCAGTGTTAATGTTTACCTGCGCCAAATAGTCCATGACTTAATTAAAGATGGTACTATCGAAGCACAGCCTCAGGAGTATACTACAACTCCCGGTCGTAAAGTAGGTGACTTCTCATTTGTAATTGTTAATGAAGTTGTCAGTCCTTTAACTCGACTTAAAGGTTTTGAAAAAGTTATGTTAAAAGCACGGGTTTGGTTACAAAACCTCTCTTCTAATCCAGCTTCATGGTTTGGGTTGGAATACACAGACACTGTGGTCGAGGAAGTTCCACTCATTTTAGGTAAACCAAGACATAACCTGCATATTAAGAGAGTTGCACCGCGCGACTATTCCAATCTAAAGAACAAAGAATTTGAATAATATAAAATAGCCGTCCACGACTTGTTAGAGTCGGGGCGGCTTTATTTTAAGCAAAAAGCGTTTATAATAAGTGATATGAAGAAATCATGACCAAGTAGTAAAAGTCTAGTCAAACAGATAGCAGTTGATCGAGTTAGGATAGTGAGGTGTGAGTACAATGGATAGAGATATTTTCCTTAAGCAAATGGTCGCCTTTGCTGTGAGTAAAGGTATAAGTGAAGACCAAGCCCAGCGAATTATGAATAAATATATTGATAAGCTTGAAGTAAGCGACTCCATTGTGCAACACATTGGACCTGAATATTATGCTTATCAAATTTTAATTAATGAAAAGTTGGTAGATTTTGTGGCTCTTTAGTTTTTAAAACTAATTAACCCCATAAACCAAATCTCTTTTATTAATCATATGTCTAAACTAGTTATATGAAAACTATTCAAACCAAAAACGCACAAGCTAAAGTCTAGCTTATGCGTTTCTTAATTACTTTGTCAATTATGGAATCAAAATCAATGGTAATTAATCCTGTTGCTTCGGAAAAAATTTTCTTAGAATTTCACTGTCAAACAGATTCTTTCTAATTTCTCCATCTTGCGTAAAATCTTGATGACTTCCTAAACTGCAATTTAAAATATTACATTTGCGCCAAGTTTTTTGCGATTACTTCTTGTCTCCGTTTGGTCCAAATAATAACTAAAGCTATAGCTGCATAAATAGTCACTCTCAAAATGGTTCCCTGCCAATCCATCATAGTAGGTTGCACCGCAGACTTAACTGGATTGCCATATTCGCCGATACCAGCTTGAAGAAATAGAATAAAATCATATAAGCCATGATAGGTCATATTTAACAGTAGCGAATGTGTGTAAAGGTAAATAGCAGCAAGTACCAACCCCGCGCCACTTACCTCAAACATTTGGCGCAAAGTAGTTAATGGCGTTTGATAGGCAATGTTGGTGATATGCCAAAACCCAAAAAGTAGACCATCAAATAACACAATTAAGTATATACGATACTTACTGCTTTGAAAAATTTGAGCAAGAAGAGCAATAACTAAAAAACGCATTAGCCATTCTTCAGCAATCCCTGTTCGTATAGCTGACCCGATAATACCAAGATTAATTTGATCAAAATAGTAACTCAAAGTATCGGCAATGTTATCAACTTTGGCTAAGGGGGATAAAGCAATTAAAAGTAAAACTCCCGCTAAAAGCAAAGTTATTAAGCTAGAAAACAGAATTGAGTCATTCCGACTATATAGAAAGTGTGGTTTTTGTATTTTCCAACTGGTCATTACCAAAACAGTAATGATGATTAAAACAGGAATTCCAGACAAACCCGAATTATTTATCTGGTGCAATACCTTGTTGTACCGTAAAGTTCCGGCAATCTTGCTTACAACACGGACGTCATAGACAACAAACATCAATAGCAAAATTCTGCCCCAATTATTGTTCACCCGACTTAAGGCTAATTTAGCCATTGGAATATACATGATAAGGGAATATAAAGTAACCAAAAGCATCCAGAAAGTGCCATTGATCAAATGATAGTAATTCAGTAATTTTGTTAGCAAAGACAAACTAATTGGCAAAGTGTAACAAATTGCTATAGTTTCAATGTAATGGTTAATCAATTGCCATCTTTTCGGCTGTTCACTTTCAGTCTGTAATAAAGAAAATTGTAAACAAACAAAAATAAGAGAGAGTGAAATGGCAAGCCTTTGACTTTGATTAAAAAGATTTCTATTAACAAAACCCAGAGTAGCGCAAATTAGTAAGATCAATATTTGTCCCACAGTTTGTGCTAAATGAAAAATTTTTATTATCCGATTTGTTTCTGATGTACGTGCTGATACAGCGTTTTGATTGAAATTCTTCATGGTAACTACATTATAGTAAATATAAAATGTGTTTCAATATATCTTTAATCCTTTTTTAAAATAAGTAAAATTATTATTTACCTTTACAAAAAAAGCCATTGTTCTAAATGATTAGAACAATGGTTTTTGATTTACTACTAATAATTACCAAATATGTACTCGTTTCTCTGGGTCGAGCCACATGCCGTCTTCTGGTTTAACATCGAAGACTTTGTAAAAGTCATCTTGGCATTGACTTTGAACGTTGGCACGTAATGGACCAGGTGCGTGAACGTCAACAGCAGTTTGACTCTTAATTGATTCTGTTAACTGCTTATTAGCCCAAATGCGTGCAAAGTTTTCAAACAGTTTCTTCAAATCATCATTTTCGTTCTTGGCGGCTTCAACAGCAGCAGTCAAACCACCTTGGTCAGCAATATTTTCTGAAACTATTTGCTTACCATTAAGTTTAACTGGTCCATATTCTATACCGTCAAACAAATCAATTTCAGCTTGTGTCCGCTTCTTGAATTCGGCGTAATCCTCATCAGTCCACCAATTAGTCATGTTGCCCAATTCATCAAATTGTGCACCATTGTTGTCAAACGCATGAGAAACTTCATGAGCGATTACGGAACCGATTCCGCCAAAGTTGGCCGCTCTGTCTTGTTTCAAATCATAAAATGGCTTCTGCAAAATTGCTGCAGGGAAAGTCAAATCGTTTCTTTGAGGGTCATAACAGGCGTTAACTAAATTACCAGGCATTGCCCATACTGTCCGGTCAACTTCCTTGTGAAGTTGCTCAATGTTGTACTTTTGCTCCACAATGGTAAATGCACGTTCATTCGAATAGAGGCTGCCACCCTCATTAGCTGGAATTACCTTCAAACGATTGTAAATTTCTTCGATTTTATCTGGATAACCAATCTTTAATACCAAAGCATCAAGTTTAATAATTGCACGTTTCTTAGTTTGTTCAGAAAGCCAATCGTTATTCTGCAAACGTTCCTTGTAAACCTCAAGCATACGGTGAATCATGTCCTCAACGTCTTCTTTGGCTTCTTTACCAAAGTAGGTTTGACCATAATAAACGCCAACTACTTCGCTAAATGAATCATTTGCAATGTAGTAAGCCTGTTTCTCGCCACTTGTCAATTGAGGTTGACCACTAAGAGCCTGACTAAATGGAAACGTTGCTTCACGAAATTCTTGTGACAAGGAGTCAGCAGCTGCGTTAATAAAGTTAACCAACATCCAGCCTTTGATTTCATCAAAGTTTTCTTCATTGATAATTTCGTTAATGTGATCCAAGTAGCGTGGTTCTTCAACAATAATTCGTTCTGGTTCTTCGCCAATTGCTTCTTTCAAGTAGTAAGCAATCTTAAATTGATCAAACTTAGCTTCAAAGTCAGCAATCTTCATTGGATTGTAAGTAGCAGGATAATCTGCCCACTCTTCTGTAGACTTAACGATCTTAGATAGCTTAGCATCAAATTTAATAGCATCTTCTGCATATTTTTCTGCTTTAGCTTGCTCAATACCAGCCATGGTTAAAAGCTTAACCGATTGCTTTTGTAAAATGTCTAATAGTTTTGGTGCATCAGAAGTTTGATAAGTTGTAGTGTCAGGCAAGAAAGTCCCAGGACCAGCAAAATACAAAGCATTAACTTTGGTATTCTTCATATCAGGCGAAACGCCAAAGCTAAATGGAAGTATGGCAAAAGTTGCTAAGTCAGGCGCATTTAAGTTGTAGTCAGAAAAGTCCTTAATGCCATCAAGAAGTTCCAAGTCTGACTTAATTGGTGCAGCTCCATCAGCGTTTCTTTTAGCGAAATCTCTAGCTAATTTGTATAACTTAACGGCTTCATCAAAATTAGGTACATTTGGTAATTCTTTTTTTCCAGAAGCAAAATCAGCAAAATCCTGCATCAAGTGCTTTTCAACATCAACATCGATGCCGTCAAACGAAGCCATTCGTGACCGGTCTTCCGGAATCTTGGTTTTTTCAATCCATTCTGAGTTAACAGCCAAGTATAAGTTGTCCTGTGGGCGTGCATCAAGCTCAGGCTCGATGATATTACCACTACCGCCTCGAACTGCGAAGTTTTTATTCATTCAGAGAGTCCTCCCTTTTTATCTAAATTAAAAATAGACTAAATTAATCTTATCATTTTAATTATACCCTTAACATTAAAAAAACTTTACAAAATTACTTATAGAGCGTGATATGCTTGTGCAATTTTGCATGCAATGGCAATAAGAGCAGTACCATCAGAAAAATACCACAGGCAGCAATAATAAAGAACGGAATGTAACCCGCACGATCAATTATCATACCGCCAAATAAGGGGCCAAAGGCCTGACCAATGCCGCGGGCAACGTTAATTTCACCTTGATATTTGCCCTTGCTGTTTGCCGGAGACAAATCGTTAATGTAAGCCGGAACCGCTGGAAAAGCAGTTGCTTCACCCATGGTCAGAATAAACATTGATAGTGCAAAGTGGGCAAAATCTTTAGCAAAAATCAAAGTGGCAAAAGAAATTGCAAACATAAGCGTGCCAAAAATAATTTGCTGGAACAAGCTCTTAAACAAATTAGGATAGCGTGCCAAAATCACTTGAATAATGACTATTACAGCACCATTTAAAGTCCATAACAAGCTATAAAGGTGGAAAGGTATTCCCAGTGAAACCATGTAAACTGACAAATTGGATTCCCAGTTCATGTACATTAGCCATGTCACGGCTAAAGAAACTAAGAATCCTACCATTAACATCACATTATATTTGGGCATAGGATCAACTTTTTGTTTCTTGCCTTTTTTAGTACCGTTCTTTTTACGATTTTGGTGAAAAGTATTAATTGGACGATAATGAATGGCTGCATTAACGCAGGCGATGGCAAATAGTGAGGCTGCTAAAATAAATAAGAATTCAATTGAAAAGTCGTAAAGATATCCTACTAACAGCGTCCCTGTGACTGTGCCGACATTTTGCGCAAAATAAATCAGATTAAAAACATAGCGTCCTGAGTATTTACGCAAACTAGTCGCAATTGAATTAATTAAGGTACCGTTCCAGCCACTGATGCAACCCGTCATAATCAGCCAAAACCAATATTCTGGCCAGCCGTGAAAGAATGCCATCAGGAACAGAACTAGTGCATCCAGTCCTAGACCAGTAACAATTAAGGGGTATGGGTTCAGGCGGTCATATAAGCGTCCAGCTAAAAGCGAGCCCAATACGTTGCTGGCACAATTGCAAAATAAAACAACCCCTATTACAGAAAGGCTGATGTGCAATTGCTTGTTTAAATAAACCGAAGTCAAGGGCCAAACAAAACTCGACCCGATCCACGTGGCCAGCTCCCCCAGTAATAGCCAGCGCAACTTAATTTCTGTTTCTTCATGAGATCCATGTTTAAGTTTCATTTATTCAGTCCTTTCTTTTTTAGTTTCCATTTACCAGTTTAGCAAGAAGTATTAAAAAAGAACACCCCTATTTAAAATAGCTGAACCGGTATTTTACATACAAAATAATAATTTTATTCTTAGAGAAAAAAGATGATCACCAGTAATTTGCTGCAATCATCTTTATTGCTATTTAATTAATGCAGAGTCTAAAAGAATTGACCTTTATTTTCTTGATAATACTTTTGATAGCGTCCTTTATAATTATGAAACATATATTTCAAAAGCAGCCACCGCTTAAAATTGCGATCCTGATCATAAAAGACTGTTGTACCATAACGTCCTTCATGGATTAGCTCTTCAGCCATTCTTTTAGCTTCATTATCAACGGCATATTGCTTAAACACATTGACAGGGATGCCTAACCACAGTTTATGTTTTGACTTTAATTTATTACCGTAAACCGGTTCCTTATCGTTTAAGCTGTCATAAACATAATCGTCTACGTACCATTTGGCTAAATTATAACCATTAAGAGTCACATAAAAACTTGAACGACCTTGGCGCAAATTAATTTCAAAGAATTTATATTTGCCATCTCGCGTGTCATATTTGATGTCAAAGTTGGCCATCCCCGTGTAATTGATTTTTTCCAAAAATGATTCAACCTGTTCGTACAGCTTTTCATCATAATCAGGTAAAATTGCCATATAATTGCCAATTGATTGCGGTGTCGGATCTTCCAGCAATGGGTGACCCATACACATCATCTTGATATGATGTTCCTTATCAACATAGGCGTTTAACACCCGCATGTTGGAATCATCACCGGGAATGAAGTCCTGCAGAATCAAGTCTTCTTTGTAGCCATTCTCATAGATTTTAGTGACAATATCACGCAATTCAGTTTCATTATGAATGGTAAAAGCCTTTTTACGCCCCTCAAACTGCACATCAAGCCAGGAAACAGGATCTTCCGGCTTAAGCTCCAGTGGATAGCCAAAAGGCAGTTCCAAATAATTTTCTGCCTTGTAATCAGCCATCGTCACAATCTTGGTTTTAGGGTATGGCAGACCACATTCTTCAGCGATCTGGTAAAAGTTTTCTTTTGAAATTAGTTTTTGTAATAAATCGTAGTCAACATAGGGAACTACAAAAACTTGTTGTAATTCTGCCTTATGCTTTGCAAGCAATTCAGAATAGCCGTCTCCGCATGAAATTAGAATTACCGGTTCTTCATGGTCCTGGTAAATTTTCATTTGTTCACGCATAACCTCAATAAAAGTTGGATCTTCGCTGAAGCCATGATGTAATTCCACCCTGACAATTTTAGAATAACGTGTTGCCGCCAGCTGACTGTCAGCCAGCGCCTTTACGCTAATACCGTATGCCTCGTTAAACGATCGGGCCATGCCGTAAACATTAATGTCACTGCCAAGTAAAATTGGCGTAAAGTTTCGTTTCATTAATAAATTGTGCTCCTCATTAAACCAGCTTGCCCTGCTTAATCAAGCTGGCAACTTCTGGTTGAACATGCTGGTATTTGGCAACTGTGCCGTCATAATCAACAAAGAATAATTTATACCATACTAAGAATGTATAAATAGTCCAAATTTGTCGACGATGGGAACCGTCACCCTTGTAGTTTTCATCGAGCAGAGCCAAAATTTTATTCTGCTCGAAAACGTCTTGTACAAAATCTTCACTGAATAATTCGCGCACTTGCTTATAAAAACGGGGTTCTTGCAGCCATTCTTTAATTGGGGTGGGAAAGCCTAATTTTGGCCGTTTAGCCCATTCATCTGGCAAAACCTTTTCTGAAGCCTTGCGCAAAGCATATTTAGTATCATGCTTGTTCACTAAATAATCAGTTGGAATTGAATTGGCTCTTTCTGCAACCTTTTTATCAAGATATGGCACCCGTAATTCCAAGGAATGGGCCATAGAAATTTTATCCGCCTTTTGCTCAATATCATTTAGCATAAAGTGGTGCAGATCAATGTACTGCATCTGGCGGACATTATCGAGATCTTTTACTTTTTTGAAGTCACTTTGGTAAATCCCGTTGACAGTTAATTTATTCCGATAAGTTGGCTTTAAAACACTGTTAGCATCCTCAGAGGTAAAGATAGTCGGATAATCCATGTCGTAGATAACTGATTGACCAACGTAAAATTCACTCGGTTCAGCCAAATTGGTGTACAAATGAACTTTTCCTGGGAAATTAGGCATCTTTTTAATTTTATGTGCTAATTTAACTCTGGTCTTCTTCGGTAACTTTTTGCATTGGGAAGTAAACACTTTAATAATGCTGTTGTGCGTGTGCATCCCGTAATTAACGTAACCGGCAAATAATTCATCCGCACCTTCGCCGGACAAAGCAACTGTCACATGTTTACGTGCCATCTTGCATAAATACCATAATGGAATTATTGACGGGTTAGCATCCGGCTCATCCATATGGTATTGCATTTCCGGGAAGTCATGCATTGCCTCATCTGCCTTAACCTTATCAGAAAAGAAATGCCAGCCCTTCATATCAGCTAAAGCCCTGGCCTTTGAAGCTTCATCATAAGTTGCATCATCAAAAGAAATTGAGAATACATCATCCGGATTTAAAATGCTGGTAATATAACTTGAATCCACGCCTTCTGATAAAAAGGCGCCAACCGGAACATCTGCAATATGGTGCAATTTAACTGACTCGTGTAAATCTTCGTCAATTTTATTGACAGTTTCTTCAAAACTTAAAGTATTAGCCTTGTATTCTGCATCCCAGTACTGATGGGTTTTCATTTTACCATCTTTATACTCAAACCAGTGACCGGCAGGAAATCTATAAATTCCCTTGAAAAAAGTTTCATGCAAATCATTATACTGATTCATCAAATATGGTTTGACTGCTTCAATATTCAAACGTTTTTTAAAACCAGGCATTTCCAAAAAACTTTTGATTTCTGAGCCGATAGTTAAATGTCCATTCTCATCACTATAGTAGAGCGGCTTAATGCCAAAGAAATCACGCGCACCGTACAAGGTCTGGGTATTGTCATCCCAAATCGCAAAAGCAAACATGCCGCGAACTCTCTTAAGCAGACCATCCATGCCCCATTCTTCAAAGCCATGCAACAGCACTTCCGTATCAGACTTAGTGGTAAAAGTATGACCTGCCGCAAGCAGTTCTTTTCTTAAAGGTTGGAAGTTGTAAATTTCACCATTAAAGATAATCGCCTTTGTTTTGTCTTCGTTGTAAATTGGTTGACTGCCGCCACGTAAATCAATGATTGATAATCTTCTAAACCCTAAAGCAACTTTATCGTTGGTATAATAACCATCTGAATCAGGACCACGATGCATAATTGCTGCCATCATTTTACCGATAGCGGCTTGTTTATCATTTATTTCTGGATTATAAAATGCAACAATTCCGCACATTGCTTATCTTCCCTTAATTTGTTACTTTGTATATTTTTGTCTTTATTTTAACTTTTCTATTATATGCTAAAAGCCGGGCAATTTCCAAATTGCCCGTCGCGATTTTACTAAATATAAAAAATTCTGCGTTTGCTGGCAGCGCCATAACCAAAGGCCTGAATATAATGCCTCTGTATGTCAATATTGACAATATAACCCGCAAATTCTGTTTGATGATCAATTTGCCGCTTCCAATTCTTGTTATACTTAGTGGTTAAAGCATGGTTAGGACCCATCAGTGCCGAACAGTTAAATAAGATATACTGAATTCCGTTAATGCGGTATTGGTCTTCGTTATGTCTGTGACCACAAAAGTAGGCAATAATACGCGCATTTTTCACATTAGTAAAATCAAAGTCATTAGCTAAACGAAATTCTGGTGGAATCCCGTAGCTGGAATGCATCTGTCCTTTTTCACCCTGATTAAAAGCAACTAGCAGCTCGTGCAGAGAACGGCCGTTATACTTTAACGCATTTGAACCCTTGCGATTAATCGGATTGGCATGGCTCATAAAGATAATTTGCTTATTTGATGACTGCTCCAGTATTTCAATTATTTCTTCAATTTGATCTTCCCTCACAGCCAAAGTAAGTTTCACATCATACTTTTTTCTGCCTTGGGCATCCAAATAGTAAGGCAAATCAGAAGTATTAACGGAAATAAAGCGCAAGTCATCCACATCATAGTAACAAACCCCGTGTTGACGCGAAATATAATGGACACCCTTTTGCTTATACAAAGCAGGCCACATAATCCCTTCAAACTCATTTTCAGGAAAAGAAGCACTTAAATCATGGTGTTCATCAAATTTATCATTTTCATCATGATTGCCTTTAATCAGCATATAAGGCACTTTATCGGAAATAAATGAATCACGCAACTTGGTTAATTCACTTTCGCCCAAAAAGCCGGTATCGGAACCATCAATCCAGTCACCCAAATGAACTTTTAAACTTAACAATCCTGAGTCATCAAGATAAGAAAATTCGTTAACGTGAGTTAAGCCGTTCCAGCCATAAAAGTCCATACTATTACGATCTTTATAATGAGTATCAGTAATAACACTGACATTAACAGAATTTTTTCCTGTGCGAATGTGGCCTTTGACTCTTTCAACAAAGCGATCCAAGTATTCTTCAACAACGTATCGTCTGCCAGTTTTGCGGTTGACAAAAGCACGGTAGCGCTGCAGTTCGGGACTGAATCTGCGCACATATTCAGGTTCTAATTTATCTGTACTTTCCAGGCTAAGAGCTTGATGCAAAATTTTTTCTTCATCCTGGTAAACTGTCAGAGTATACGGCTGATCGTTAGGTGTACCCTGTTCACTATCAACGTGATACTCTCCTACCGTTAAATAATTTTGCATAGGATCAAGCTGTGCATCTTTTTTCTTAAATAAAGAACGTAACCTAGCCCCGTTTATCTTATCAGCTAGTCCTTTAGTATACTTTAAAACACCCATATTTTGCCTCAAGCAGAAAGAAAAAGAGCTGAACACACATTCAGCTCTAAAATTATAAATTTTTTTCTAAAGCGTGTGCCGCTAAACCAATTGACAGAAGTGCATCTTTAGACAAAACTCCTTGTAATGTTTTTGGCGCTACTTCTTCAACGGCTCCAATTACTTTTAAACTGTAACTAACGACATGAAAATCTACCAAGTCATTATAAAACCCATCTTCATAGGGATTTTCATGATTATAAGTTAAATTAATTTCGTTTTTATCAACAAAACCATCAACGTGATTAGTTAAAATCCGATCCTGCAAATCGGTTAATTGCTCTGACAACTTAATTAAAGTCAGTTTATGATCACTTTCAGTGTCGTAATACTGTTCTTGAGTCATGCCGAAGTATTCTTTTATTGGCTTATGCAAAACGTGCAAATTATCAATTACACGATAAACTGCCTCGGCATCAAAATCTGTTTCTTTATTTAAAATACTTTCTTGATTTGCGGCCAAGTCATCGGCCAAAGTTATTATTTCTAACTTCTCCATGGTTTCCTCCTAAAGTTCATTATATATTATACCAAAAAAACAACTATTGCACTTTTTGAAGGAAAAGTTTCTGATATTTAAGCAAAAAGAAAATAATTAAAAATTTCAGCACAATAACTGGGAAAAAATTGTTTTTAAAAGAATAAAAATCTTTTGGCGTATTTATTTATGAACGTTAATATATATTTAAGGAGAATAAAAATGAATGATATTACTCGTTGCCCTTGGAGTGACCATGATGATTTCTTAATTAAAGATTACCATGATCACGAATGGGGTAAATTAAACTTAGATGAACGCTATTTATTTGAAATGCTGGTACTGGAACTGTTTCAGTCGGGTCTCAGTTGGTCTACAGTTTTGCATAAGCGGCAAAATTTTCGCCAGGCTTTTTGCAATTTTGTTCCCGAAGAAGTTGCGCAAATGACCGAACAGGATAAGGCGCGCTTATTGCAAGACAAAGGAATCATTCGCAATCAAAGAAAAATTGCCGCTGCAATTACCAACGCACGCGCACTATTAATTATTGATGCCAAATACGGCAATTTTGCCCATTATTTACAAAAATTTATTCCCACTCCTATTATTCATCATCCTCAGACAAGTGATGAAGTACCAACGACAAACAAGATTGCCCAAAAATTAGCAAAGCAGATGAAAAAAGACGGTTTTACTTTTGTGGGGCCAGTAATTCTATACTCTTTCCTGCAGGGCGTTGGTTTAATCAATGATCATTTAGAAAATTGCCCCTTTAAATATCACGGCTAAAAAAATAAATCAAGCTGATATCTACATGCTTGATTCACTATTTTGAAATATTTTCGTTTTTAGACTAATTTTTTACGGATCCAGCCCGAAATCCAGTCAATGATCACAACCATAATGATGATACCCAGTAAAATGATACCAACACGATTCCATTGACGGTATTGCAGTGCGATAATTAACGGGTAGCCGATACCTCCGGCTCCAACCAAGCCCAAGATAGAAGCTGACCGAATCGAAACATCAAACCGGTATAAAGTGTTTGAAATTAACGCCGGCATTAAATTAGGCAAAGTAGAAAACATGATAATATTTGTTTTTGAGCCTCCAACAGCAGTAACTGCTTCGTTGGGACCATCCTCCAAGTTCTCAATTGCTTCAGAAAAGAGCTTGGCGAGCATCCCCACCGAGTGAAAGCCAAGTGCTAAAACACCGGCAGCAGAACCAGGTCCGACAGCTTTAATAAACATTAAGGCTAAAACAATTTCAGGAAATGATCTGATTATTGCCAGCACAATCTTGCCCGACCGTGAGACATACCAGTGCTTGTGCTTAGTATTTGCGGCCCAAAAAGCAAAGGGCAGTGAAATAATGGCAGAAATGAATGTTCCTAAAAAGGCAATGCAGACAGTTTCCCATAATTGCGACAGCAGGTCTTCACCTGAGCCGTTATAGACATAAGACCAATCAGGATGAAAAATGCCAGAAAAGATCGCACCGGCAATCTGCCCGGCCGTTTCTTTGATTCCGCCAAAATCGATTCCTGTGCATGACCAAATAATTAAGACTGCTGTAACAATTGCTATGAGCCAGTGCAAAACACGCTTTTTGACATCTATAGGCCTAGGAGGCAATTTTTTCATACTCGTATCCATTATTGCATCAACGCCTCCCGTGATTTAGATGAAACATAATCAATTAGTACCACTACTATGATGATCACGATAATAATTGTACCTGTCTTAGGATAATCAAAGATTTGCAGCGTCTGTTGCAGATACAAACCAATACCACCGGCACCGATATAACCTAAAACAGTTGAAGCACGCACGTTAATTTCAAATGCATACAAACAATAGGAAATAAAATAGGTCATAACCTGAGGCAAAACCGCAAAGACGATGATTTGCAGCTTATTAGCACCAACCGCGGTTAAGGCTTCAATTGGACCCGGATCAATAGTTTCAATTGCTTCGTAAAACAGTTTGACCACAATCCCGAACGTACAGATAGCCAAGGCTAAAACACCGGCTACTGGCCCTATACCAACAATAGCTACGAAGATAGCACCTAAAAGCAGGTCGGGAACGGTTCTAATGATATTCATAATGATTCTCAATATCCCAGTGAGTGCTTTATTTTTCACAATATTGCGGGCAATAAGCAAAGAATAAATAAAAGCAATTACAGAACCGATTGCTGTACCCAAGATCGCCATCTTAATAGTTTCCAGCAAAAGGGGCACTACTGTGCCCAGATAAGACCAGTCAGGATGCAGCATTTGCAGGAAAATGTCGGCAAATTGCCCAAAGTTGGCAAACAAGGCACCTAAGTCAGTTTTGGTTTCATTAGTAGAAATGAATAATCCAGCAATAAAGAGCAGTACCCAAAGCAAATTTAAGATTTTAAACTTTTTCTTAGGCAAAGCCTTCAGCTTTTCTTGCTCTGTGCTACTCATCTTCATCACCACCGGAATAGATCTGATCAAACGTTGTTGCCGGGGTATCAGACATCTTGCCGTCATAGATAATTTCACCAGCACGAACGCCAACGACCCGCTTGCCAAATTCCTGTGCCAGTTGCACGCTGTGCAGGTTAATGACAACTGTCATGCCATGCTTTTCATTAAGCATCTGCAAGTCTTTCATCACCCGGCGTGAAGTCTGCGGGTCAAGCGAAGCTGTTGGCTCGTCTGCCAGAATAATATCCGGGTTTTGGGTCAAGACACGCGCAATCGCTACCCGTTGCTGCTGCCCACCGGACAATTCATCAGCCCGAGAGTAAACTTTGTCTTCAAGATCAACTTGTTGCAAGGCGTCATACGCGCGTTGTTTATCTTCTTTAGTAAAAAGGTTTAGAGTGGATTTCCAAGTGGGATAATATCCCACTCTGCCAGTTAAAACGTTACGCATCACACTTGAGCGCTTTACCAAGTTAAAGCTTTGGAAAATCATCCCAATATGACGACGCAAAGTTCTTAACTTTTTACCTTTGGCCTTAGTAATAGATTCACCATTAATTAAAATATCACCCTCGGTAATATCAATTAAACGGTTAATCGACCGCAAAAGCGTTGATTTGCCGGCGCCAGATAGACCAACAATAACGACAAATTCACCTTTATTGATAGTTAAATTGACGTCTTTTAAACCAACAACATCTTTGCCATAAACTTTTTTAACGTTTTTTAATTCGATTATTGGCTTAACTGCAGAATCTGCCATTATAAACTTCCTTTGTATTCCTTATTTTTTGGTCGATTCGATAATTTTTTCATACTTACGCACAACGTTAAAGTCACTGTCTTTAGTGTGAACGTATCCTTCATGAGTGTAAATACTCTCGATGACTTTTTTACCCTTCTTAGACTTGCCAATATCGATAAATGCCTTAGCCAGCTTCTTTCTGAATGAGTCAGACATGCTGGGAACAACGGAAATCGTATCGTTGGGAATAGGCTTGGTAAAGTAAATTGGTACTACTTGACTCATGATTTTAGGATTGTCGTCTTTCACAATTGTCCGCGCATCTTCAAACACAAATGCGGCGTCTGTGTCACCATTGAGCACATTTAGTACAGCTTGATCTTGACCAGTCACAGTGACTAACTTGCAACTCTTGCGTACATCAAGACCCTTTTCCTTCAATTCAGCAATCGGGAAAACGTAGCCGGCTGAAGATGTAGGACTTTGAATAGAAATTGACTTGCCTTTTAAGTCTTTCCAACTCTTGATTTTAGAATTTTTCTTAGCTACAATCTCAGCACGATAGAAGTTAACGAGTTCCTTTGTTGGACGTCCGTTTGGTTGTTTAACTCCATATCTTTGTGCTTGAAGCAATACATCTGCCGCACCTTGCTTGTGAGCTAAAATATACCCATTTGGCGGCAAAAAACCTACATCAACTTTCTTAGACTTCATGGCTTCGACCACTGTGTTGTAATCAGTAGACATTGAAACGTGAACTGGAATGCCTAAACGGTCTGACAGCATTTTTTCCAGTGGTTTTGCACGAGATTCCAGTTTAGTGGCAGCCTGACTAGGAACGAATTGGACGTTCAAAGACTTAGGCGTGCCAGTATCTTTGCTCTTTTCCTTGTTTGAGCAGGCAGCCATCATGAATGCTACTAAAAAAACAGCAGCACAAGCCAATATTTTTCTAAATTTTCTCATCATGCCCTCCCAGACATAAAAAAAGACTTTAGCTAAAAACACGAATGTGAATTAAACTAAGTCTTTCAATAACACTTTTACTAAAAAGCGAACAATACCATTTTGAAAGGAACGAAAAGGCTTTTTTGCAAAAACTTCAATGAACGCCAAGCGCCGTTTTTGCATTACCTTCACCCTCCTTTCGACATACTGTATTTATTCTATCAAATAATAGCAGAAATGTTTTATTTAGAAAAGAGAATTGACTAGAAATCTTATTTTGTTTAAGAAAGTTTATTTAATTCCTATTATGTAGCCTTTTTAGATTTTTAAAATATTGGGGAAACTATTTCTTAGTAGAAGCAATTACTTTATTATATTGACGAATAATGTCGTAGTCGCTGTCTTTTGCGTAAGTATAGCCTTCTTGGTTATAAACATTTTCAATAATCTTCTTACCTTCTTTAGACTTGCCAATAGCAATAAATGCTTTAGCCAGTTTCTTCTGGAAGGATTTTGGCAAACTTGGGATAACTGAAATGGTATCGTTAGGAATACGCTTGGTGAAGTAGATTGGTACTACCTTGCTCATAATCTTCGGATCATCATTCTTAACATTATTACGTGCGTCCTCAAATACGAAAGCTGCATCAGTATCACCGTTTAAAACATTTAAGACGCCTTGATCAGCACCTTTAACAGATACAGTCTTGCAACTCTTGGTTACATCTAAACCCTTTTGCTTTAATTCAGCAACTGGGAAAACATAGCCAGAGTCGGAAGTAATATCTTGAACTGAAATTGACTTGCCTTTTAAGTCCTTCCAGCTCTTAATTGAAGAACCCTTCTTAACCAGGATTTCGCCACGATATGAATTAACTAATTCTTTGGTTTGAACGCCATTTGGCTGTTTAATGCCATAACGAACTGATTGTAAAAGCAGGTCAGCTGCTTTTTGCTTGTGAGCCATAATGTAAGCGTCTGAAGGCAAGAAACCAACATCAACTTTCTTTGACTTCATAGCTTCAACTAAGCCATTGTAGTCAGTTGACATTGAAACATGGACTGGGATGCCAAGGCGCTTAGACAATAGTTTTTCCATCGGCTTAGCCCGTGCTTCCAACTTATTGGCAGCTACACTGGGCACAAACTGGACGTTAAGTGACTTTGGCGCGTCACTGCTTGAACTAGATTTCTTACTTGAATTGGAACATGCTGTCACACCGACTGTTAGTAACAAGGCAAAACATGCTATCAGAAACTTTTTAATTTTGGTCATTTGTTTTTTATACTCCTAATCAATATACACTAACGATATTTCTTGCTTTTTGAGCATAAACTTAGTTGTCACATTAATGGCACTACATTTATGTAGATATTTAAATAAAATTGACCTGAATTAACTTCTGCTGCTATTTTTCATTGCACCCTCCTAAAATTGAGCAAATAAAAAGGCAAAATATGACTATGTCATATCATGCCCTTGAAGATATTTTGAAAGAAAAACGAACGGTTAACGAAGCTAGTTGAAAAGTATACAAATAGGAAAACATATTAAAAATTTTTCCATTTACTTTCATTGCCCTCAACCTTCCAAACAGTATAATTACGTTCATTCATTGAAAATGATACCATAAATATTCGCAAAAACGCAATAAAATATCGAATTTTATTTTGTTTTTGTATTATGAAAGTAAATTTTACGAACATCAGTAATACAAAATTTTTTAAGGTTCCTTATTTTGCACAAAAAAGACACACGAATTATTTATCGTATGTCTTTTATTTTAGAAATCTACTTGTTTTTACGTTCTGGCTTAATTGGATTATTGTCAATATCTGTTCTAACTATTAACACATCAGCCAAAGCATGTTGATTAACATATTCTGTAACAGAACCCATCAACATTCTTTCTACTGCATTTAAACCAGTTGCACCCATGATAATCAAATCATTATGATGGTCTTTAATAAAGTCATAGGAAATAATTGCTTTCGGGCTGCCATACCGAATGTGGTAATCAATATCATCAAAACCCAAATTATCATGAGCCCATTCCTTCAAACTCTTGAGATATTTTTCTGAATCTTGCGTCATCTGATAAACGGTGTCGCCTGTAATCAGCGTATCTTGCATCTCACCTAAAAACTGTCTGGTATCAATTACGCTTAAGACATCAATGTGAGCATTTTCCGTCATTGCAATTTTAACTGCTTTATCAAAGGATCTTTCTGCCGACTCTGAACCGTCGACTGGAACTAAAATACTAGCTTTTTTCGTTTCCATGTTCTCACCCTTTTGAAATATATTGTTCTTTTGTTTATTTTACCATAATTTCGATATACTCTTGGCTTTTTTTATAATTGTTTATATACTTGTTTATTGCTAAAATTAGGTGTAATTGTCAAACGCAAAGGTGGAGGTATCATGACCCAAAAACTAAAAAATCAATTAATTGGCGTAAAAAGTGGCCGTAATTTTCGCGAGCTTGGTGGCTATCAAACTAGAGATGGCAAAACCGTCAAAATGCACAAATTGCTTAGAACCGCTAATTTGGCAACCCTTGATAAGACTGACCTGAAGTTTTTACAAGACTACGGCGTAAAATACGTTGTTGACTTTAGAAGCAAGGACGAAGTTGACCGAGAACCTGATCGTGTACCTGAGGGTGCTATTTATAGCTTTGATCCGGTATTTAGCGAAGATTTGACCGAATCCTCAAAGGGAATCGACGAAATTCTTAGCGAAAAGCATCAAGATCCTAAAGCTGGATTTGACCACATGTTTTTAGCCTATGATGACATGATTAAAAGTGAGTCTGCCCAAAGAGCTTACCGCCACTTTTTTGACGTGTTGCTGGCTAATGACCAGGAAAACCAAAGTATAATTTTTCATTGTACTGCCGGCAAAGACCGGACTGGTTTTGCGGCATTATTAATTTTATCGGCTCTTGGCGTACCATTTGAAACAATCAAAAAAGATTATCTGTTAACAAATGTTGCCACCAAAAACTTTGTTCATAATTTTTTACAAAAGGCTAAAGATGAAGGAGCAAATGACGCAACCCTAAACATCTTAAAAGACTTGCAAACCGTGCATTCTGAATACATTGACTTTGTACTTACAACTATAAATAAAAATTATGGTAGCGTTGAAAACTACTTACGTGATATTATGAGATTAACTGATGATGAAATCAGTAAGTTGCGTGAAATTTATTTAAATTAGGTTAAATGGTAAGGAGAAATTTTATGACTAAAACAAAAACTGTTTATTTTGGTGCCGGTTGGTTTAACGATAAGCAAAACGATGCTTACAAAAAGGCAATGAAAGCTTTAGAAGAAAACCCAACCATTGACCTGGAAAACAGTTATGTTCCTTTGGATCATCAATATAAAAATATTAGCGTTGAGGAAAATCCTGAATATTTGCGTGATCGTGAATGGGAAACCGCAACTTACCGCGGGGATCTAACAGGTATTAAAGCTAGTGATATTATGATCGGAGTATATCTACCTGATGAAGAAGATGTTGGTCTCGGCATGGAACTGGGCTATGCTTTGTCACAAGGAAAATACATCGTGTTGGTCATCCCTGATGAAGACTATGGCAAACCAATTAATCTAATGAGCTGGGGCGTTTGCGACATTGCCCTTAAGGTGAGTGAATTAAAAGATTTTGATTTTAATAAGCCTCGCTTTGGCTTTTATGATGGTGCTGTTTATTAAAAATAACATTTTGTCGAAGCAAAACTAAATATGACAAAAAACCGTTTCCATTGAGACGGTTTTTGTGTGAGCAAGTTATGATTCTTCAGGGCGGTTTAGCCTAGTGCGTAAAATTAACTCCATATTGTTAATTTAGCGCTAGCTTTGCAATTTAAAAATTCCTTATATACTTTAGCGCTATGAATTCTGCTCTATAATACTTAATTGCACCATAAAAGCATTCATGCTAAAATACAGGTGTAAGAAAAAGGAAGACTTACGCCAATAAGTCTTCCTCACGTAGAGCCGCCACAAAGGACGGTAACTGCGCTTATAGTTATAATTTTTTAAATTTATAAACCGCCCAGCTAGTATCTAGGACGGTTTTTGATTTGCTCATTTATCATGATGCTTGTCAATAAACATTAACAAGGTCAAGATAAACATACCAAAGTTAAGCATTAAACTTAACGCTTCGGCAGTGCTCATCAACTGCTGCTCCCTTCTTTTGGGAGACTGAAGTATGAATAAAAATTGTTCATAGGCCTCACTTCCTTCATGAAAGCGGCAGCTACCGTCCTTTTAACTTTTCTACGCTAATTAAATTATAACAAACCAATCTCAAATATTAACCGGATTTTAGGAAAATTACCTATAATCATATACACCACGCCATTAAAATGGCTTGGTTTTTATTTTGAAGGTTATTTCAGTAGTTACAATACCTAATTAATGTACGCCCCAAATGCTAATCATGCCTCTGCCATGGTATCTGCCGTTTATAATTTTGAAGTAAGGTCTGCCCCAGCAGATAGTTCGTTTCTCGTAGTATAGCAATTAAAGTTATGGGAACAAATAAAGCAACACTCTTTAAAACAAATTTTCTATATCTAAATTATTTATTCTGTCAAATAATCTAAAATGCGAAACATTGCCCTTTTATTTTCCTTGGGAACAGGATGCTCAATAATTTGCTTAGTTGTTTGTTTAAACACCGAACCGGATAGATATTGCGCGTCGTTAACCACAATTTCTTTGATATTATCTGTTTCTGGTTCTAAGTGAAACTGCAAACCAACAGCTTGATCGCCTAAGACAAAACCCTGATTTTGTAAATTATCATTGGCAAATAAGACCTCAGCTTCTTCTGGTATTTCAAACATCTCTTCATGCCAATGTAATACTTCTAAACTTTCAGGCAAACCGCTAATTAATTTGGACTGCAACTTGACCGGACCCCAGCCCACTTCTTTAACTGGGGCCTTTTTAACCTGATAGCCTAAAGTTTTAACAATTTGTTGTGCGCCAAAGCATACTCCTAAAACAGGTTTTTTTTCTTGAAATAGCTGCTTAATTAACTGACGTTCCTGCTCAATCCATGGCAAATCATCATTTGGACTCATAGGACCGCCTAAAATAACTAGTAAATCTGTTGTGGCAGCAGTAGGCAAAATGCCAAATTGGTAGGGATGATATACATAAAAGTCATGGTTATGCAGGTCAGACCATTCGTGAATTGAACCAGGGCCTTCGTTTGGCGTGTGTTGTAATACATTAATTCTCATTATTTTGCTCCTTTTAAAATAATTTAGCATCATAATGTTTTTAATAAAATATTATAATAATGTTTTAATATTATTATAATTTAATGATAAAATAAAATTTAAGTCTATACAGTAAAAAGATTAATTTTTTTATTGCGTAGCCTTATTAAATTTAATTTGAAAGGTTTCAAATCATGCTGAAGTATAAACTTAATCCGAAAATCGCCTTATTCTTAATGGGCATTTTACAATTTTTAATTGGTATTCTTTTTATTTATTATGACAAAGGTAAAATAGCTACATATACTTACTTTTTCTTTGGTGTAATATTAGTGCTAGGCGCTATTTTCATTAAAACCACCCACCCTGTAAAAATTATTCAAAAAGCTAATCTGGATGGCGGAGAAAAGTTTTTCAAGTGCTTATTTTTAGCAACTTTGGCATTTTCGCTTCTAGTATTAATTTTTGATAGGAATAATCTAACTTCGTATATTCCACAGATTGATGCATACTTATTTTTTATCCTATTTTAACCTATTGGTTCCAGGAAAAGTAGTAAATAAAAAGTAGTTCAATGTTCATTTTTAATATTGGAAGGCATATACTGAACGATAATTGTAATTATTGTGCTGAATTAAAAAAGTTTCTAAAAATTAAAACAAATTTTAGTATGCTTTATTTTTTAATCTAGTAAAAATAAAGCATACTAAAATGCAAACAATTACGATGAAAGAAAGAGCCAGTAACACATCATAATTTAATTTTAGACCTTTCAAGGCTGCTAACTTCTTATTTTTTAGACCTGTTTGCGCTAATGTTAGTAACGAAGCGGTTAATGCCGTACCTATCGCTCCGGAATATGATTGGGCAGTCATAAAAATGACATTCCCATCATTTTTTAAATCAGTAGTGATATTAGATAAACAGAAAGTCATGATATTACTATAGCTAAGTCCCAAACCAAACATAAAGCTGATATAAATAAAGGCCATGTTGGCAGTACTTGGATTCAAAAAATTAGCAATTATAAAGGTAAGAAGAATTATTGCTACTCCAAATATTATTGGTAATTTTTGATTAACCTTATCATAAATTATTCCAGCAAACGCAGAGACAAGAGCATCTATAATGGCAGCCGGCAAAACCAGTAACCCAGCTGTAGCCGTTGTTTGTTCAAAAGCAGTTTGTAAGACGTTGGGTATCAAAAATGACATGCTAAGTGACATTAATTGCAACAGAAAGAATGCCAGCAAAAAGATGTTAAACAGCCAGTTTTTAAATAAGCCTACTTTTAAAACTGCATGCTGCCTGTGCTTTTCAACAAAAATAAAGAACAATCCGGTAACAATAGTGATCAGTGTTAGTATTAGTTGTACATAAATGTTGTTGCCACTTGTAAAGCCTAAAAGCAAAAATAAAGCTGACATTAGAAATACAATTAAAAGTAGCCCACCCTGAAAATCGAAAGGAATTTTTTGAGTTTTACTAGTTTGGCTAATACTATGTTCACCTAATATCCAGGTCAAAATAATTACTGGAATGATGAGTAGAAATAAAGTCTTCCATTGAAATAATTTTAAAACTATTCCACCATATACCGGACCAACTGCAGGAGCAAAGGCAATAACCAAAGTGCCAAGTCCCATATACATGCCTACCTGTTCTTTAGGTGACTGTTCTAATATGATCGTGAACATTAGCGGTAAACCAATGCCAGCAGCAACTCCTTGTAAAAGACGTCCAATCAATAACAGACTAAAATTTACTGAAATTCCTGCCAAAATTGTTCCTAGTAAAAAGCATGAAACGGCCATCCTAAACAATGAAATAGTTTTAAATCTCTTTTGTAAATATGATCCAAAAGGAATAATAATTGTAGATACTAACATATAACCTGTTGTTAGCCATTGAATCGTTCTGGCAGACATATTAAAATCTATCATTAACTGGGGGAATGCGATATTGAGTGCCGTTTCAATCACAATCCCTAAAAAACTAAGTATTCCAACTGCCAATATTGATTTGATGAGTCTGCCATTTTTAACCATTAAAATCCTCGATTTCTTTTGTCTTTATTTTTGCATACAACATATAGCGAATATAAATATACTACCTTAATATGTTGTATTGGTTAAGAAAAAGTAATTGAATAGAACATTATTTTATAATACAAAATTTTGTCAACTAGCATAAAAAGCAAGGAATAATTTTTTAATTATACTTTAGCCAGATCAATAACCATAAATTGGAGTTACAAATTATCATGGAAAAAACAAAACAAGAAAATTTAATGAAGCTTTTCAAAAGCACTCTAAAAAATTTAGAAACAGAATACACTGCTAGAGTAGATGATTATGATGATAACATTTACTTATCAGTTTTTACGAAAGAGGATTTCCGCAGGGCTTTAGGACTACTTGGAGCAATAGGTGCCTTTTTTAGTACCTCGTATTTACCTGAGCCTGAATTAGAGTTTCAAATTTGTATTAGAAACTACGGATTGGATTTAAATGATCTGGTAAAAATGTTGCCTAAATCTTAATAATTCGCAACCTGTTATTTATAGATATATGAAGTAGCCTACATTTTTATAGGGTTGGCTTAATCAAAACATGCAATACTTTTTATTTTCCAATTCCAAAAAGAATTGGATTTTTTTTGCATATAAATCCCAACAGGTTTATTTTTGATACTTGCAACATAATAGCCCCGTTCTTTAGTTCCACCTTGAAAATCGCTAATTTTATGGCAGCGGTCACTAGTTTTAAGAGAATGTAAAAAGTTCGCTGTTTTTCTATTAGTTGCTACCTGGTTAATTTCTCGTGTATCTTGATTCCTTATTATGTGATTAACCTGGTACTGTGCTACGTCAGGTACATAGTCATTTGATGACCAATAGTAAAATAAAAAAAGACAAACGGCAACAATACATGTAAATATAACCAATTTTACTTTTCTAGTCATAGGCGGTCCCTCATTTATAATGTTGAACAAATAATAATTCATTTTATTAAAAAAGCAACATATAAAAATGACTGGCTATCATTTGCATAATGATAACCAGTCCTTAACTATATATTGATAAGCTATACTAATTAGTAGAAAAAATTTCCTTTAAATTTTATTAATTTCAAATTTAACTCAGCCAATTATCTATCTTAGATGTTCCACACATATCCGTTCCCTTAGGATCCAGCGCGTTTTCTATTTCTTTTCCAGATATTTCGTTCCCATTTTCTTTTATTTTCTCAAGATTATCTTTGTTAACTGTATTTATAATGAACTGATAACCACCGTTTTTATTATCCCTATTTATATATTTATTATCTACTTTTTTATACATGGTAAAGTATTTTCTAAAGCCAAAATTTTTTTGTTCTCTAACTAAGATATATCTTTCGTCATTATCTATTTTTGCTTTATAAAAGTGGTAACACTCACTTAACCTTCTTATGTAGTTTTTTCCTTTCTCCCCGATACATTCCTCAGGATCGCCAAAAATCCTATTAGACTTTTTTTCGTTGCAAGGCTCACAAACTAATGCCCAGTTTTTATAATAATCATTGCCGCCCTCTTTTTTAGGAACAATATGATCTATTTGACTATCAGTAAAACAAAGATCTTTACCACAATAAGCACATTTTCCGTCATATAAGTAATAAACAATTCTTTTTTCTTGTTCATTTAAAGGCGGGGTATTATTAGGAACTTTAAAACCAAACCTGCTGTGATATTCTGCTGCCCCAATAATTTTGCAGCCATTTTCTTTCATTCTATTGAGAATCGTATTTTGATTTTCAAAGTCTGCTTTTTGCATATCTTTTAAGACGTAATCCTCTTCAACAACAATAAGAAGCTTACAATCTGCTTTGGTAGAAAAGTCTTGAATATCTTCAAATACTTGCTTTACATGAGATGCAGTTTGACTTTTACTGGATTTCGTGCATAATATTTCGCCATTATGAGTGGAATATAAATAAGAAGAATTCCTCCCCATATAGCCAATTGCATTAAATTTTGTTAAGTCAATGTCATTAATTTCTTTAATCTTGCTACAAGGTAAACTCGAAAAAGACATATTCCTTAATTTGTGTAGTAAATTAATTTTTTTATTGCACTGAATCATGGCTATCACCTGTTCTTAAATTTGGATTATTATTTTGTCACTTTTATAATAGCATATTATTACTATACATGTATTCAAAACGCTTATTTTGATTTTTTATCAAAGTTAAATAGCTTTATTTTTATCATAGAAAAAATGCTTCTTATTAACTAGATTACTAATCTATTAATAGAAGCACTTTAACGTTAAAATTCTTATTACAAATTATTTTATGCTTTTAATAACTAATCGTTCAAAGCAACTTTTCTGAATATAAAATATATTGCTGCTAGTGCACATACCTGAACTACTCCAAGAAGAATGCTGACACTGTTTAAAGCAGTGAAATTCTTAAATAGCAAGTAAGATACAACTGGGGGTATAACAATAATTGCAACCGCTACACCCGCAAAAATTTTGTTAAGAGCTTGCAGTTGCTCTCTTCCTGTATATTCCATTCCAGCAAATAATACAAGAAGTAAAACCATAATCCACAACATTTTTTTACCTCATAAATACTTTATCATTTACTTTTTTGATCGACGATCTTTAAACATATAAAAGAAGCCTAACAGAATAAGCAAAACTATTAGAGAATAAAAAGACGGTATAATTTGGCCAAATTGAAAATTATGTATTACTAAGTCATAGGCTAATAAGGCAACGGAGGTTAATATCAACACCATTCCGCGATTAGTTCTAAGAAATTTGATTATTGGTTTATCTTCATAAATTTTACCCAAACACCAACATGAAATGATCAAAGCTGTAGTTGCTATAATTTCAGTCATGTATTATCCTCCTTTCCAAATAAATGTATAAAAGACATATTCTTACGTCGTTATATGTAAGATAACGACTTTTAATCAGCGAAATAAACCAGATATAATTATTGATTTATTTCTAAACTAAGAATAACATTAAATCATTATTAATAATGTGCAAAATCAGCACATTGTTTTAAGAGTAATTAAACTTAAAAAGAGTGCAACCATGAGTAATTTTGGCAAAACAATTCATAAACTTAGAACTACACGTAAAATGACCCAGCAAGAATTAGCACAGGATTTGTTTGACCGCAGCACAATTTCTAAAATTGAAAATGCTGAATTATCAACGACTTACGAAAATGAACTTAAATTAATAGAACGACTGGGTCTAAACCCTAATGAGTTTGAATATATTAGTAATGGTTATCATATTAGTACCAAAAATCAGCTATTGCATCGTTTTTTAAACCTTGACGGCAGCATTGATCAAGACGAAATAAAAACTTTGCTAGAGGATTGCCTTTGGGTCAAAAACGATAATGATATTAAACGTATTGCCATTATCCTTAAATCTCTATTATTAGTTGATAAACCAAAGGGATTTACTCATGCACAAGAACTTGTTCAACCAATCTGGTTCGACTCCCTTAGTGATCTCCAAGTTTTCACAGTTACAGATATTACAATCCTTAATTCCATCTTATTTGCTTTTGATTATCGAACAGCAAACGAAATTATTGCCAAGATTATTGCAAATATAGACAGTCATTATCCGTTTATGAAAACTCTGAAAACCAATACGCTAATTAATCAGGCAATAATACAAATGACGCATCACAAATTTAAGTTAGCTGTCACTACTTTAAATAGTTTAAAACCTTTATTAAAGAGTCTAAGACAGTATGAGAAATTACTTGTTGTTAATGCTCGAATTGCAATTTGTCAAAAGCACAAATTAGAAGCACTAGAACAGATTAGTTTATTAGAAAAAATTGGTGCTGATAATTTAGCAAGGCATTTAAAACAGGAAATCGCAGAATTTTTTAAATAATAATTATTTTTAATTAAAGTTATCAAAAATACACAATAAAAGTTTTATAACTTGACCAGATATTGATATTGTACCTATTTACAAATTAAATATAAAATAGAATAAAATCATTATTTAGGAGTCCAAATTGATCATAGACACTAAGAAACTGCAAAAAGCAGTCATGGAAAATAAGAAAAAACACGGTTTCAATACCACAGATATTGAGTTTGAATTATTGCGATTACATGGAGAAGCTAACGAGCTATTTGAAGCCTAGCGCAAAAATGATAAACAAAACATCAATGAAGAATTAGCGGATGTGGGAATATTCTTATTAGGCATTGCGGAAATGCTTGACAGTGATTTGGGCGAAGACATTGTTAATAAAAGGAAAATAAACGAAAAAAGAATATACAAAAATGGCGTTAAACTTGGTCCTGCTAATACAGATAAATAGACCGATAGCTTTGGCTTAATAACAGCATGGTCAAACTATCAGCTATTTATTCAATTCTTGCAAAAGTTTAGGAATAGGCAGATATTTTTGAATAGGTTTTGTTATGCTTTTTATGACTTTAATGGAACTTATATATTAGCCTAAAAACGGTTTAGATCTTATTTCTCTGGAAGCTGGTCTGGTATTCTTATATTTACCGAATGAAATACTCAAAAATAGCTATTTTGGAAAAATACAATCTTGACTTGATAAAGGTCCTAAATTTTCTCAATTTCGGAACCTTTTTATAATACAAAAATGCACCCAATAGTTGACTTTTACTATTAGGTGCATTTTATTGTAAATTTAATTTCTAAAAAATTATTTATTTGACAGTTTTTTGCTTAGCAGCTTGACTTGCTTCTTCAGCTGTGTTGATCGGGCTTAGTTTTACGCCGTCAATAAATCTAACATCACTTGCTTTGACATAGCTATCGCCAAAATCTACTTCACTACCGCCACTTCCGTCTGGCTTATTAGTGGCATAAAACCAATGACCCTTCATATGATAAAACAGTTCGGCTTTATTTTCGGCTGGCACCCAAATATAAAGCAATTTATCTACCTTTATATTACCGCCTTGTTTCCTAATTCTTTGTCCATTAATATCTTTCTTGGTGCCATCGGCATTATAGACGTCTGTATCTTGATAAAATCTAATATAAGAATAATGCTCAGAGTTATAAAAATGATGTGGAAGCTCTTTTTTAACTTTAACGTCTAGGCAATTGAGCCAATTATTCGTCCCTTTAATACGATAAATAACTGCATTTGGTATAGCCATATTGGTTATATCGTCGGCATATCCTTCTTCTTGAGCTCGGTCGACTATAAAAGTAGTACCTTTTTTAGCCTTTTTAGTAGTTTTGAGACCATTATTGATCTCATAAATTGGAGTCCCACCGTCTTTTGTCACTGTTGCAATAGTTTCTTCAGTGTTTGAAGCAGTGATTTTGCCCAAGTTGCTGGCTCTCACATATTGCTTTGCGGGACCACCAATACGGTAGTAGCGCAAACCATTCTTAAACTTGACGGTGCCACCATAAGTTGTAATTGAGGTTCCTTTTCTAATTAAACGATAGTCAGCCCTGCGTGAACTGGTAGCATAAACATAGGAATTATGTTTAACTTCACGTTTAACGCCATCGATGTTATTAGCCTTGATATATTGCTTTTTACCGCTAATTTTATAGTATGGGGCATAGGGCTTGAAAGTTAGGATTAATGGCTTTTTATCAACTTCAATCCGGCGAAAAGCTGGATATTTAGCGTCTACCTTTTGTCCATCCTCATCGTATGCTTGTGATGTATACATAACGGTTCTTATAGTGCTGGGAATCTTTGCCTGAACAGTATGGGCTTGATGATTAAATGTCCAAATTGCAGTAAGTCCTAAAAAACCAGCTGCTAAATAATGAGTAAGTTTCTTATTCATATGTTTTAACCTCTCTTCTCAAAAAAATGCTATCTCTATTTTTGATTCTCTAATTTCTGCAATCAAAACAAGAAATTATATAATTTCATTCTGTACCTTTCTTAGGGATTAATGAAGGTAAAAAATGGTGAATTAAATTAGGCAAATATCTTAATAAAAAATGCATCCAATAGCTGGCTTTTACTATTAGGTGCATTTTATTGTAAATTTAATTTCTAAAAAATTATTTATTTGACAGTTTTTTGCTTGGCGTTTTGCTGTGCTTCTTCAGCTGTATTGATCGGGCTTAGTTTTACGCCATCAATAAATCTAACATCTTTTTGCTTAACATAGCCATCACCAACATCTATTACAGAGGTTCCTCCTTCTCGTGAGGCAGAGGCGTAAAATTCATGGCCATTCAAGTGGTAAAATAATTCCGCTTTCTTTTCAGCTGGTACCCAAATATAAAGCAATTTATTTACTTTTAAAAACCCACCTTGTTTTCTGATCTTTTGTCCGTGATGATCTTGCATAGTACCGTCTGCATTGTAAACATCTGTATTTTTATAAAACTTAATGTAAGAATAATGTTCAGAATCATAGTAATGTACAGGCATTTTCTTTTTGGCTTTAACTTCACTGCTCAGTAACCAATATTTTGTACCCTTAATATGATAAGTAAATATTTGGGGATCATCTTCATCCCCTCCATTATTTTCAGCATAGTCTACCGTAAATTTTGTACCCCTTTTGGCTTTCTTGGAATAAGTATCGTCTTTAATAAAATCATAAAGTCCAGCTCCTTCTTTTGCAGTTACTTTTACAGTTGTTTCTTCTGTATTAGAACTAATAATCTTACTTAAGTTGCTGGCTTTCACATATTGCTTTTTTGGTCCACCAATGCGGTAGTAACGTTGCCCGTTCTTAAATTTGAAGGAATTGCCATAAGTTGTTATTGTCTTGCTCTTTTTAAGCAAACGGGAGTCAGCCCTCCGAGAGCTTGTAGCGTAAACATAAGAGTTTCGTTTGACCTTGCGTTTAACACCGTCAATGTTACTTGCCTTGATATATTGCTTTTTACCTTTAATTTGATATGCGGGTGCAAACGGCTTAAAAGAAAATGGAATTGGTTGATCATCTAACTTAACCTGAGTGTAAGCTGCATATTTTCCTTTTACTTTATCACCGTATAAATCATAAGCCTGGGCATCGTGCATTACGGTTTTAACAATACTTTTAGCTTCTACAGTATTAGTTTGTTGGTTAAGCACCAGACTTGCAGAAATGCCCAATATAGCAACTGCTAAATAACGAAAAGGCTTTTTAGTCATATAATTTTTACTCCTTTCTCTTAAGACAGGCACTGTTGTTACTGCATCGCTCTTATTTCATAAAAATGCAAAACAAATGATAGCGCAAACATACTGGCTATAATTCATTCTGAACCTTTCTTAGGGATTAATGAAGGTAAAAAATGGTGGGCTTAATTAGGCAAATATCTTAATACAACAGGATGATAATTAATCTACAGCTTTTCTAATAAAAAGAGATACTTGATGGCTTTAAATCATTTGAGCATCCCGCAAACTCATAAGTATCTGCCTCCATAGCTGGATCAGATTGGGATAAAACAATGAAAAAAACCAAACAGTTTGTTCGCTGCTTGGTTCTTTTCATTTACTCTTTATCAACAAGATGTTTGACAAAGAACTCGTATTTATTTAATTGACAGTTTTAATTTTGCCAGTTGTCGAACACTTTTATAATTAACAAAGTTATAACCATAGTTAAAATTAACGGAATAATCATTTCCCAAGCCGTCAGAGTTTGTACTTGACTGCTAATCGTAGCTTCCCAAAAAGTGATTAATCTTATTTGCCATGCCCAAGGAATCACGGGCCAGATAAAATCAAAAAGACTGGTAATGCTTAAGCCTGAGATTACAACACCAAAAAAGCCCAGAATCATGGCACCACCAACATTAAACTTTAATACTATCCATTGTGCTAGTTCGTATTGAATAAGACCGAAAAGTGCAAAAATAAAACTAGTTAGTAAAATTTTAATAAAGGATATATTATTTATCTGAAAAGCAAATCTTAAAATAAAGAAATAAATTAAACTCATTCCGATAATTTCAAAGAAATATAATAACCAATAATAAAATAGCTGCAGCCCAATAGTTAAGCCTTTTTTGCCGGGATTAGCCAACCAATTTTTACAATGACCAGCTTTTTCTTCGCGATCAAAAACCAGACCGATAACAATGCTAGTAACTAGCGGAGAAATAAGCGCCAGCAATTCGTAAAAAGTTATTATCATAACCGATGAGTTTACAATGTTTTTTCTTGTACCATAATAAAATCCCATTAATAATGGATAAACAATTAAAGTTAACAAATGTAAATATAATAAAAAACTCCGCTTAAGTTTAACGTTTTCTGACCGAAAAATATTTTTAAGCATTTTTAATTACCTGCTTCTTAAATGATCTGGCAGCGAGATAACTGAGCAAAATGAAAAGCAGAATAGCTGCTGCTATAATCCAATAATTATTTGAACCTGCCACATTATGACTTAGAGGTAATCCGTTAATATTCATTTTTATTAGCGGTACTGGGAAAAGTTCAGACCAGGTAAATGGCCAAATTTTGCCAAGGAAATAACTATTTACTTCTATGCCGCTAAAAATTCCGGCAAAGGCCAATACAATAGTTACATATATATTAGTAAGGCGACTAAGCCAAATATATAATGGAATTTGCCAAAGATTAACTAACCAAATACCTAAGATTGCCAAAAAACATGAAATTAACGAGACACTAATTTCAGAAATAAAATAAAGCAAACTTACAAAAAGAGCTAAGAATAAAGAAGAAACTAATGTTAAAAGTGCAACGTGTAAAATTCTACCTAATTCATAATCAAATAAATTGTAAGGTGAGCTCAAAATCAACTTATAATTTGTGCTATTCTTCTCGTGTCGGTCAATCAGTCCAACAATCAAAGCAAGAAATAAGGGAAACCAAATGGTACTCCACTGATTAATGACACTTTGAATAGCATAACCAGTAGTGGCAAAAAGCACTGTCACTACAATTATTATTAAAAGAGGATAAAGCCACAATAACTGCCTGACAAGTGTTCTTTTTGTTTTTATCACTTCAATAGACAATGAGTTAAGCATTCGTTACACCAGCATTCATTAAAGTATCATTAAATAATTGTTCCAGATTTTCTGTATGATCTATAGTTTTTTCAAGCAAAAGCTGGCCTTTACCGATAATACCAATTTTATCAGCTAAACGCTCAACTTCAGAAAGCATATGACTAGAAATGATAATAGTAATGCCTTCTTTTTTAAAACTAGAAATCAAATTCCGCAATTGCTGAATGCCCAGTGGATCAAGTCCATTTGTCGGTTCATCCAAAATTAACAACTTGGGTTGACCAACTAGAGCTAATCCAATTCCAAGCCTCTCTTTCATTCCCAAAGAAAAATTTTTAGTTAACTTTTTCCCCGTATCGCTAATGCCTACTTTTTCCAGAATTGGTTGTATTTCGTTTTCTTCGACCCCTCTTAAACGACAAACTACCTGGAGATTTTCAGCAGCCGTTAAATTTCCATAAAGAGGTGCATTTTCAATCAGGGAACCAATAGCAGATAAATCCGCTCTAGACCAATCGTGACCAGCAAACGTAATAGTACCGCTAGTAGCGGGTATGATTCCCGTTAAAATCTTCATTAAGGTAGTCTTACCTGCGCCATTAGGGCCTAATAGACAATAGACCTGATTTTCTGGGACATGTAAGCTTATTTGATTGAGTACAACTTGATCTTTAAACTTTTTTGTTAGTTTATTTGTTACTATTAAATCAGACATTTTTCCTCTTTTATAATAATTTTTGTTGCTAAAATATACTCAAATAGTTTTAAATGCTAAACTTTATACAAACAATTTAACAATATTAAAATCAACTCGTATAACTTAATAAAGATGATTATATTATATATAAAAAAGCAGATCAATATATTTTGTAATAGTAGATATCAAAAAGGAGTTTGCTCTAAACAAACAAATTGAGCACACATCTTTTGGCTACACCAATTTCAAAAATTTTCTGATGAGGATCAGATTGGAAGAAAACAAAGAAAATAAATAATCAGTATATTATATACTTGATTATTTTCATTTACTCTTTATAAACAAAATTTGACAAAGAACTGTTTTTGCCTTTTCTTTCGGATTTTAAAGCAATAGCAAAAGTTGCAATTTCATTTTGATCTCACATACTTAAATGAACACTTTCCTTTCTCAAATGATATTCTATTTGTACTATTATTTGAGTACCACTTATACTTCTTAAGTTCTTTTTAAATGATTTACTTGGCCGTATTTTACTCATAAATTATCAGCAAATTTGATATTTAGTGAAATTTGCAAAGTCAATTTATACGGTCATAATTTTTTTGTTGTTTTATAAGTTTTAATATATAAACGAATTAGCTATACTAGTGCATCTTTGTATAACTAATCCATTTCTTGTGTTACCATAGAATACAACGAAAGTGCTACAAGCGCTTTCAGATATTGATAAAAAGGGGATTTTCTCAATGAATCAAAAAGTAGTCATCGTTGGTGCTTCTCATCCAGGTCATGAAGCAGCCATCGAATTATTAGACAGATATCAAGATCTTGATGTCACTATTTATGAAGCAAGTGATTTTGTTTCATTTATGTCTTGTGGAATGAAGCTCTTTTTAGAAGAAAAAACTACCGGTCAGGACAATGTACGTAACTTTTCACCTGCTGATTTGGAAAAATTAGGTGGTAAGGTCGTCAATAATTCGCAAGCAGTTGCCTTAAATCCGACAAACAAGCAAGTTACAATTAAAAATACCCAAACTGGTCAGACTGAAGAAGTTAATTATGACAAATTAATCTTGTCACCAGGAGTTGATCCACTCCAATTACCTGTTCCAGGGGCAGATTTAGACTACGTTTATTTAATGAGGGGCTACAGTTGGGCTAAAAAGATCAATGAAGCTCTTCATAATGATGAAATTAAAAACATCGTTGTTGTGGGTGCTGGTAACGGAATTGCTGCCGTTGAAGCAGGTGTTTTAGCTGATAAAAACATGACCTTGGTTGATGCCAGCAACCATATTTTGGCTAATTATTTTTCAAAAGACTTTACCGATGTTTTTGAACAAGAAATGCGAGACAAGGGTGTCGATTTAAGGCTTGATACAAAAGTTACTGGTTTTACCAATGATCACTTAGTCCAAACTGATCATGGTGACATTAAAGCTGATTTAGTCATTGTTGCTGCAGGCATTGTTGCTAATACAGACTGGCTTAAAGATACTATTAATTTAAACCAACGTGGTTATATTGAAACAGATGAATATTTGAGGACTAATCAAAAAGACGTTTATGCTTTGGGTGATGCTATTTGGCCACTGTCAATCCCGGCTAATAAAAGAATGCCGATTCCATCGGCAGTTGCTGCTCGCCATGAAGCAAATTATTTAGTACAACATTTGTTTGAGAAAAAGCCAAGCCGGCCATTCCCAGGCTTAGTTGGCGGACAATTACTAGAATTTGGTGATGTACATGCAGTAGTTAGCGGTCTCCCACAAAAATCTGCTGAATTTGCCGGCATTAATGCTGCAACTAGCATCTACATCGATCATTTGCGTCCAGACTTTATTCCTGCAAATGATAATCCGTTAGGATATATTTCCTTAACTTATAATAAGGACACTCATCAGATTCTTGGAGGTGCAGTTATGTCCAAGCATGATATCACCGCTCAAGGCAATGTCTTAAGTTTAGCAATTGGTCATAAATTAACATTAGAAGATTTAGCTGAGCAAGACTTCTTCTTCTCACCAAGTTTTGATCGGCAATGGAATATTTTAAACTTAGCTGCACAACATGCGCTGGGTTTACACAAGTTTTAATTAATTTTAATAGGTACTAAACCTTGTGAAATACCCCATTTTAGTGTCTTACTATGTTTAGTAAATTTAATAAAAAAAGAAGTTTTGTAACTCTTTAAAAATAATTAGCCACTTGATGTGTGGTTAGTTGATGAAGAAATAAAAGACTGTCCTTAACTACGAAATGAGTCCCGAAAGTTTTCTAACTCTCAGGACTCATTTTAATGATTTTCTTCTTTTTTTTCTTAACTTGGACTATTTATCATATCACATATTTTTGTAAAAAAAGCTTTGATACAACCCTCTATTTTTAAATAGTGACTTAATTATTTTTTCCCATAACTAAATTATCAGCATTAGCAATCAAAATCCGGTATAATTTTATTCCTGTACTTTTAACTAATTGGGATTAGCTGCTTATCTTCTAATTTGTAAGCATGAGTGAACTTACTTTGCAAGTCCTCTGGAATATGGTGATCAATCTCAACCACTGTCAAGTCGGAAGATAAAATCATTTCATGAATTTCATGAGCAGTTTGTGGGTCTAATGATGCGGTGCCTTCATCAATTAATAAAAAATTGCGATTATATAAAAAGGCACGAGCAATTTCTATACGTTTCTTTTCCCCACCTGACAAGTTAGTGCCGTCTTCTTGAATTACGGCGTCAAGGCCAATCTTTTGCAATAATGGCGTTAAACCTGCTTCTTGAATGGCATGCTCAATCTCTTGGTCTGAAAAGTCACGCCCCAAAGTCAGGTTAAAGCGCAAGGTATCATGAAAAATATTGGAATCCTGGTTGACTTCGCCAAAGTAATCAGGTTGAGGAGAAACAGCCTTACCATTCGGTTCAACTAATTCCACTGTTCCCTTTTTTGGTTGGATAATATTTGCCATTAATCTGAGCAATGTACTTTTACCCTGTCCGCTGCGACCAGTCAGCAGAATTTTATCACCACGATTAACCGTCAAGCTGGCATTTTGAATAATAGTCTTACCCTGATAGCCAAAAGTCACACCATTGAGTTGCAAGTCTTTGAAATCTATTGTCGTCATCTCGTCACTGAGAGTAGACTGCGGTAATTCCTTGATATTAGTCACTTTTGTTAATAAGGGTTTAGCCGAGTTAATCGTTGTCATTGACCGGTTGATGGCCAAGATAGAATTTACGATCCAAGAACTGGAATACTGAACCATAATAAAGGAAGAAAGAGGCAAGCGCTTGTCTAAAACAAATAAAATACCAATCCCAATGGGCAGAAATGAGAAGGTATAAGCCAAAATACCAGCCAGTAAATTGCTCATGGCAATCGTATTTTCCCGTTTCTGCTTCGCTTCAGCTGTTTCAGTAATTGCCTTCTTGCCTTTCAGTAAAAAGAAAGGCATCGCATTATAATGCAAGATTAGGTCAATGTGCTTGAGGTAATCCGACATAAATCCCGTGTACTTACCAACACTAGCACTCCAAGCTTTAGAACTCTCCATAACCCGTTTGGCCATAATTTTTGGAGCAATTGCTGAAATAACTGAAAAAAGCATAAAAACAAGAGTCAGGATAAAGTTCGCATTTATTGCCATAGCCAAACATAGCAGCAGGTTAACAATAGAAGTGATTAAATTAAATACTTCTTTGACGTAATTATTTTCTACCAACTCTAAATCATTGGTAACAAATGATAACTTATCAGAAACTGATCCTTGTTGTTTAACAAAATCAGAAGATAGCAGATCACTGCGCACGTTCTTATTGAAGAGGTAGATGTTCCGATTTAGCGCCCTCTCGTAAAAGTAGCGGGCAACGGTTAATAAGAAAACAATCAGTACAATCAAACAGACTTCTAAAACTACTCGTCTCTTATCACCAGCTTCAACCATGGCAAAGATTTGCGAATAAGACCACGTATTAAAAGGAGTATCAAGACCCACGATCAGGGTTAGCAAGAAACATAGAATTATGCTTTTGTTATCAAAATATTTTTTCATAATTGTTTTTACCTTTCATTTATATTTAACATATTTTGCTAAAATGGCCTTAACTCCATAGAAGCAATATGATTTATCTTGTTTAAATCTTTCCCGTTACTGTTTGTTCTTTTAATTTAATCATAATTTTGTTTTAAAGTATATATTTATTTTCTAAGAGGTAGTTTTTTAGACTAAGTGGTTATTACTAAAAAGCTTCCGCCATTAAAAATAAATTTAACTAGCAGAAGCAATTAGGAATTGTTTAGTTCAAAAATACTAACGTTTCTACCTTTAAAATTTAAATATTATATTAAAAATCTTGATTCTAATTACCAAGATAATTTAGGCAAAATAATACACTCAAATTTATTCTAAATTTGAGTGTATTATCAAGACCTATAATTCTTTTTTAGTTTAACTTGGTAATTTTTCTGCTACTTAGTTTATAAATATTATCATGTAATGCCGCAATTTTTTTGTCATGCGTGACTGTCAAAATTGCTTTTCCTTCATCTTTTATCTTTTTAAATAAATCAATGATTGTCTTGGCATTCTCTTCATCTAATGATCCAGTAGGTTCATCCGCCAATACAATGTCTGGATCGTTAATTAAAGCCCTTACTGCAACGGCCCGTTGCTTTTGCCCACCTGATAGTGTACTTGGTTTCCTTTTTAAAAGAGATTCTATGTTCAAATATTTGGTCAATTTATGCATTCTGCTTTTAATTTCTTTTTCATTCCTTGCTTTTTTTGGCAAATAAACTGTTGGTAGCAAGATGTTTTGTTCAACAGAAAGTCTTTGAATTAAAATTGGTTCCTGCAGCACAAAGCCAATTTTTGTGTTACGCAACTGCGACAATTCCCTATCATTACAGAGTGATAGATCTTGTCCTTCAACAATAATTTGACCACTATAAGAATTGTCAAGTGAGCCAATCAAATTTAGGAAAGTTGTCTTACCTTCGCCAGAAGCGCCTATTAAAGCTGTCATTGAACCTTTTTCTAACGAAAAATCTATGTCCTTTAAAATAGGTTGTTCCTCGAAGTTTTTACTTAAGTGATTAACATATACAGCTTTACTCATAACTTATTCATCATCCTCAGATTTAAAGGTATTTTATTGAATTTATAAATGATTAACATTGATGAGATAGTACCAATTATTAATAATGCTAAAAAGCTTAAAATCAGACTAATTGATTCAATTCTAGGAAGAGGAGTTGACAAAATAATCTGAGCATCTATACCAGCTCGGTTTGAAGCTAATAAATAGGCATTTCTCATCACATAGATGGTAACTGGTATAAATGAAACTATTGTAAGTAATAGTTGGTATAAAAACGTTATAATATATAATTGGTCTTTTCTTAATCCAAGTGAAATTCTAATGGCAATTTCTTGTCTCGATTCTGACAAACTTTTCCAAATATTCCATAAAAATAGGCCCAGAAAAATAATCAGCATAATTATAGATACTAATAATAACAATAAAACTCTTGGTTTATATTCTGCATAGAAGTCGTTAATATTTTCTTTTACTGAAATAAATTTTACTGTAGCAAAAAGATCTTTTTTAATAGTTTTAGATAATTTTAAAGCTTCATTTTTAGATGCATTATAAATCAATAAATCCTGAAAAGCTGAAACTAGTTGAGTTGCATTAACCTGTCTTTTATCTTTATCAGTCAAAGGTCTAAATACAGTCTTATTAAGTAAACGACCTCCATCCATATTATAAACTGATGGTAGCCTCAGATTTTCTTTCAAAATGCCGATAACTTTATAAGTTTCATTTTTCCCATTTGCTGGATTTAAAATTTTAAAAGTGTATCCGAGCTTTATATTTTTTAAACCCGAACCAACAATCACTGGTATTTCTTTAGTATCAGCAACATATTCTGAATTTGTAAACAATCTGCCTTTTTGCACTTTAAGAGGATAAAATTTAAAGAAATTACTGTTAATTGTATCTAAATTTATGGATACAGAACCATTAGGAATTTCAGTATTAAATGACCATCTGGATGAATAATGATAGTTGTTATTTATATAATTAAATAACTTTTGTGCTCTTTGATTTGTTTGTTTAATATTTTTCTTATTGAAGTCATAATGCAATTGACTACTAGTCATCTGGTTATTTCCCATAAATACGTCTTTTTTAATTAATTGTTGTAAATCATTCTTACCTTGTAAGACATACAAATTAGAACGGATAAGGGTATAAAAGATAAAGCTAAAAGATATCATAGTAACTAAAGTCAGAAGCACTAAAACCAAACGCTTTAAAAATACATTTTTGATGAATTCCCTATACACTATTTTAAACTCCTACTATTAATCAAGCTTTAATACAACTAATAACAAGTAGTATACATAATCTGAGCATACTAATCACAATAAACATTAGGCAGACTTTACTTAAAAACAAATAATTAAAGGACATTATTATACATATAAAAAGCACAGATACAGTATTAGTGATTAACAGCAATGAAGGAATTTGATATTTCATTCGCCATATTGTAGATCCAACTATTATTCGTATAAATTTCTCTTCTTTCGTACTTTCATTTAAATGATATATATAAAGAAGAGTAATGGCATTAACAAAAATTGGGATGAATATAACAAGGATATCGCTATCAAAAATTAACTGTAAAATACCATGAATATCCTTTGGAACAAGATTATTTAAAACATATATTGCAATTACAATGTTATTCAGTAATTCAATCAAAAAGCTAAAACAAAAATCTGTTAATTTAAGAACATTTTTAGTCACTAATAAATCAAAACCTTACATATATTATAAATAACCCTAAAAAAGAGAAGACCGCATCTAATTAGATTTTTAATAAATTTTATTTAAATTATACAATTATAGAATATCATAAAAGTAAATACATATCCTAGATATTATAAAAAGCTTTACAGAAATTTTTCATTTTATTTTGTAGCTAAAAAAGAAGCTTTGTAAAGCAAGCCTTCTTTGAAAACAAGTAATTATTCAAATTTTGGTTAATTTTCACCTGCTTTAATTATTAGCAGCAGACTCTCCTTGGGCTTGAGCCTCGACTTCAGCTTTCGTGTTGCTTGGCTTTGATTTGATACTATGAACAAACTTGACATCATTTGTTTTCGCATAGCCATCGAGTACTTCAATTCATTAAGTATGCATGGTTACCTATAGATACTTTTAACTCTTTCTCTTGCTAATCCTGAGATGTCAATAACATAATTCTAGCCTACTACCAGCCAAATACTGAATAAATCAAAAAAGTACACGCAACAGCGACAATCATATACGAAATACGACAAATAATATATAATCTCCTTACTAATTTTGCCCGTTTTGCATTATAAATATAGGGAATACTTGTATAATGCTCTCTTTCTTTTTTTGTTAAATCTGCGTTCATATATATTTCTGCTAACACGGCAACAATGAAAATCAAATTTCCTATAAATAGAATAACAACTTCTGATGTAAAAAAAGCCCAACTTAATAACAGAACAATAGCCGCAATAAACCGGCTGGCCTTTATCATTACCACTTCTCTCTCAATTCCAGGCTTTGCTACAAATTCTACTGTAGACGCTGCGACTTCTTTTCGTGATTCCAAATTAAGCTTATGCCAAGCTTTTGACTTGAGATAAATCATATATAGCGATGTTATAAATGCAATAGTAAAGAATATTAAAATAATAATTTCGTAAATCAAATCGTAAATCAAATCGTAATTCGTAGTATCCATAAAAAGCTCTCCTAGTCTATTATATTTTGCAAATATTTAAAGGGTTGCGATGTTTTGATTATTTTAGAAGGTTAAATACTGTAAACTTTTTATTTCATACACTATACACTGCCTTAAGTTTTAGCATATCATTTTTTATTGATATAACAAATACCCATTGAAATAAAATAATTACAAAAAGTCTAAGATCGCTAAAACTTCGAGAAATTTTTTACTCTGCTTTCGTAACTGTTAAAAATAAGATTATAAATGGCAACATGCAATCCCTGACTCAGTCCACTTGTGCAAAATTAATTCAGTCATGATATAATGTAATTGTAAAGAAAAGGGGTCTTGCGTTAACAAGACCTCTTTGAAAACAAGCAGCCGCTCTAAAGGCGGTTAGCTGAGTAAGAGATAAAGACCATCCCTAACTGGCTAAAGTATTATTGGGACGGTCTTTTTTATTTCTTGTGATTGTTGATATAATCCAACAACACAATAATAAACGTGGCGAATGCCAACATTATTTGTAATGCCTGGTAAACGCTCATTGACTGCTTCTCTTGCTAGCTATGTTAGCCCAATCATTATTCAGCCCGTTGTGCAAAATTAACTCAGTCATGATATAATGTAATTGTAAAGAAAAGAGGCCTTGCGCTAACAAGACCTCTTTGAAAACAAGCAGCCGCTCTAAAGGCGGTTAGCTGTCTAGGTAATAGAAGACTATCCCTAACTGGCTAAAGTATGATTGGGACGGTCTTTTTTATTTCTTGTGATTGTTGATATAATTCAATAACACAATAATAAACGTTGCGAATGCCAACATTATTTGTAATGCCTGGTAAACGCTCATTGACTGCTTCTCTTGCTAGCTATGTTAGCCCAATCATTA
>NZ_JBVOWJ010000013.1:55822-88379 GCF_058139575.1 Lactobacillus sp. VURO6/B1 (VP7)
TTGATATAATCCAACAACACAATAATAAACGTGGCGAATGCCAACATTATTTGTAATGCCTGGTAAACGCTCATTGACTGCTTCTCTTTCTAAAAGATTTCGTGCCATAGGCACCATCTCCTTTCCGGATCAACAGCCAACCGCCCTCAAAACAATTTGCTTGAATTCTAAATTAATTATAACAAATACTGTTTGCATATTGAATAAAAGAAGAGCCAGATAATTAACTAAACGGCTTGGTGTAAATAACTTTCACTCACCTTCACCTTATTAACTTAGTATTAAACTGTTTGAAAACCTATTCAAAGACAGGCTATTATTCTATACTGTATGTAAGGTATTTAATCAATTTTTGAGGTGATTACATGAAATTAAATAAAAAGTTCGTTTATGCTTCCATAGCAAGCATTCTTGCTATTAGTCCTATGCTACCCGCAGTAATGCCAAGCAATACAGAAGTATTAGCTGCTAAGACTGATACTCTTACGTTAAATCATAATTCTTATGTTTATACGGCTCAGGGCAAGCGCACCTATTATAACGGTAAGAAGACTATACGTATGGGCACCACTGTAAACGGTAGTGCCAAAACAACTTCAATTAATGGTAAAAGCTACTATCCTTTAACCGGTGGTGCCTACGTTAAGGCCGCTAATGTTGGTGTTGTTAACAAACAGGTACAAGATGGAAACTTGGAGCTCAATTACAATTCTTACGTCTATGATAAGAATGGCAAGCGTTTGGGGAAATTCCGTGGTAGTAAAAAGAATACGCATTTGCGCAAAGGCACCCCTTTGAAATACTCTGGCTCTGTAGAAAAAATTGACCGGAATAGCAAACAGTATTTCCTAGTCAATGATGACAACTATAATCAGTCATGGCTCCCTTATAAAAAAATCGGTGGTAAATATTACTACAATATTGGAGCCGGTGGCTATGTTAATGCGGCCAATGTTGGGCAGATAGATAATAAACCACTTTACACAACTGATGTAAGTGTGAAAGTTAATACAACTAGTGCTATACGGGTTGGCACCGGTAAAGAGCGTACAAGTATTAAACCTGGAGAAAAGGTCAAAGTTGATCGCGTCTCTCAAGTATTGTCTGGACCATCATACAGAGCTAGTTATCGCATAAGCGGAACAAAGACAGGTTTTTTCGCCACATCTATAGTAAATAAAAAGCCAAGACAGCAGCTTCTAAACTATACATATTATACTTATGTTTCTGCCAGCAAGAATACTGATGCTTATGATGCCAACGGACAGGCTCGTTCAAACCTAACGGCAATAAACGGTGCAACTACTTCTTTTGCTAAAGGCACTTTCATACCCGTTGATGAGGTACTATACATTTGGAATAACAAGGAAAACAAGGCTGAGTTATATTACCACCTTGCTCCAAATACAACTGTGAGTGACATTTCTCTCCAGACAATTAACAAAGACAGTATGACTTTTGTTAAAGCAGCTGACAGCAAATTTGTTTCTGGACCATTGTTAAAGCCTGTTAATACAGTAGATGAAGCCAAAACAGATGCCAAGGCAGCTACTGAAACTGATAAACAAGACTTGCAAAAAGCAATCAATCAAGATGAAAAAGTTAAAGCAAGTGAGAATTATCAGCAATACAGACATGAAACATATGATGCAGCTTTAGCATATGCAAAGCAAATTAATAGTTCAAATACAGCCAGCCTGCAAGAGGTTAAACAAATTACACTCACCTTAAAGAATCAACAGAATAGTTGGTTTCTTCCAGCCGATGAATTAAAAGTTAATAGTGAGTTAGTACTAACGAAACCATTGTAAAGGCTTTTTACTCTGTTTAATAGATTTCAATTAAGGATTAACTTCCGATATTTAACGAAGTTAGTCCTTTTTGTTTTGTCCTGGTTCTTTTTTGACTGCAATTTTTTTATAACTATCACTTGCTATTTACAATAAAAACAGAAATTAACCTTATGATCTGATATAGATTGTGATCTCCAAAATTAGAAGAAGTTTATATCCACCTAATAGGCTATTTGTTTAATTTTAGGTTGGTTTTTAGATTATTTTGACTTTTAATTATTTATCTGCCTATAATTTATCTATTAATCACAGGCTAGTTATATTAATATGTAATTTTATTTGTAAGGACTTACTTATGGCAAATAATCAGAATAACGAAAAAAATGAGAAGACAAAACAATTTTATGATTTTTTAAAATATACAATAGTCTTATTTGCGATTTTTATTTTAATTAATTTTTTATTGACAAAATATTTGATAGTTAAATGTTCCGTGTCTGGCATCTCGATGCAACCAACTTTTGAAAATCAAGAAAGAGTTTTAGCTAATCGCAATAGCAAATTGAAACGAAATGAAATTGTCATTTTAAAGGCTCCGGATGAACGTAATTCCTTTTATATAAAAAGAATTATAGGATTACCAGGTGAAACTATTACTGGAAAAAATAATAAGATTTACGTTAATGGCAAAAAAATAAATCAAGACTATTTAAAACCAGGATTTAAGCTGACGGATAATGAAGACGGTTTTTATGGTACAAAATATTCTTACACTGCTGACTTTTCAATTCGTTCTTTAGCAAGAACAAAAGAATATAAAAGTATTTATTCCCCTTCTCAATTAAAAGAAATGAAAAGTACTAACAAAGTTCCCAAAGGTTCGTATTTTGTAATGGGAGATCATAGGAGCGTTTCAAAAGATAGTCGTTATATAGGAGCAATCCCTAAAAGTAAAATTGAAGGTGTTGTCAAGTATCGCTATTGGCCACTTAACAGAATCAAAGCTTATTAAAAAGGATTAAGTCCAAATTTAGGACTTAATCCTTTTTCCTTTCACCTTTTATAACTCTGCTAATCGTTTTTCATCTAAATGAAACATAACCATACAATAAAATAATAATATTGCAGTCATAAACACCACCACATAGATGTTAGTCATAATTCCAGGGAGTTCACGTAAGAAATCAGCAGGTGAATAACTTATGAAATATGGCAAACGGATAGTTGCATTCATTAATAATAAAACTATTTGCAAAACTAAACCTGTACACATGGCAGCAAACTTATTTTTAATCCACAAAGAAGTAACCATTGCGAATACAGAAAATAATCCACCCCAAAGAGAAGAAAATATAATTGACAAAATAGCGTGGACAAATGGATGGGAATAATAAAGGGAGACAAACAGCATAGTAAAATTCCTAGCACCAATATTAATATTAAGTAAGTTATCGGGCTTAACATTAGGTAATATCATAAACCAAGATAAGAAGTTAAACAGTAAAGGAACAGCAATTACAATAAAGCCGGTCATAAATGCGATTTCTAGGTATCCTAACAAGATTTGTTTAATGGACTTCCCCATCTTTAATTTATAAAAATAGCCGTTGGTAAAATCTTCTTTTAATAATGTACTGGCAGGTAAACTCGCTATTAAAGGTAACAAGATAAAAAATATAGTAGGTACAAAAGTAAAACCATCTATTGACATCCACATAGTATAAGGTGAGTTTGTCGCAAGAATATTTTTAGACGCAGAAACAGCACATTGTACAACGCTAATACTTATTCCTATTGCCAATGCTAAAAACAACCATAATTTATTTAAACGTGACCACAAAAATTTCATTTTATCCTCTCTATTCTAGCAGAAGCGAATATTTGACATAGTGCTTCTTAGCTGGTACCAAGAAACTGAAACGTAATTTTTGATTACGCATGTCATATGAATAGCGCGGAATAGTAAAGTCCATTGTAAAAGGCTGCTTGCCATGCTCCAATGCTTTATAAGGATTAATACTGTGGTGGCTTTTGTCATACAACTTTACCGAGGGATTGCTTGTACCATAAGGATTATTTAGATACATATTTTCTATAAAATTAGGATTGTTTTTTCTCTCGCCATAGAATGGCTGACCAGTTTGACGTATATGAAATTTAACTTTGGCTTGTACAGCGTCTTTATTTTTCTTAACTGCAGCTTCATGAACAATAAAGTTAACGTGATAGGCTTTTACCAATTCATTTTTGCGAAAAAGCTGTTCTTTAGTCACACCATACTGCTGAGGATGGGCGTTTACCTGGTTGTAGCGATAAAAGCCCACGCAGCCAACTACAATTATTATTACCACGAAGAAGCTCCATAATAATTTTTTATTTTTCATGATTAATTGTTCCTTCTTGTACATATAGCTTTTGCGTGGCGACTTTGTTTACAAATTCATGATCATGCGAAGCAATAACAAAGGTTGAACCTTTATGGTTATATCCATCAATCAATCTGATTAATTTACCAATACTTTCATGATCCAGCGCATTGGTGGGTTCATCCAGAACAATTAACGGATAGGCTCCAAGAAAAGCCTGTGCAATTCCTAATTTCTGCTTCATCCCCAGTGAAAATTTCTTAACTTTTTGTTTAGGGAACCTGGTTAAATCAAAGTACGCCAATAAATCATTAATCTGCTTTTCTTGAATATCCGGATCTAATTTCGCTAATAGTTCTAAATTTTTATAAGCAGTAAATTCTTCTATTAAACTGGGATTTTCAATTAAAATTCCCGCTTTAATTGGATAAGGCTCTTGGACCTTCATCTTCTTACCATTAACTATGACTTCCCCACTGGTATTTATTAAACCTAAAATTGCTTTTAAGATTAACGTTTTACCAGAACCATTTATTCCTTCTAAAACAGTGATACTGCCTTCTGGAATATCTGCACTAACATCATGCAATAGTGGCCGTCTTTTCACTATTTTTCCTACTTGCTTTAATTCAATAAAACTCATTTTTTGCTCCTTAATCTACACTAAAGAAATGGTCAATGATTCCATAAACAATCACCATAATCAAAGTTGCCAGCAATAATAATAAAAAGCCAGGGAAATTAAATCTCATAATTATCAAGTTATTTAAAGGATTTAATTGCCATTTTAAAAGAGATGTCATTATCAAAAGTGAAGCTGGAATAATCAGACCCAGTGCTGAATTAAACTTTCCAATTGTACCTTGCAAAAGAAGCGTCAGATATATTCCTAAAAAATTGTTTATGAAAAGTAGTGGGATCGCCTGCCAGTCAGTTAAATCAAAAAAAGACAAAGAGGGCAATTTAAATAAAGCCGTAACAAGCAACATAACTAAAAGTGTAACAAACACATAGGCAAAAGCTATTACTCCCATTAACAACATAGTGACAACAGTAAAATTTTTCGGTGGAATTTGTAATCCTCTTAGGTGCATAATGGTAGTTTGCCAAAGCAGTTTAAAGCTATTTAGCACAATCAGCAGCGGTATTAAGAAATAGACCAGCCATAAAATAAAATTAAAAGATGCGCCTTGACTGGTATCAGCAAAGAAAAGATTAAATATAGAAGTATGTGAACTATTAATTAGCTGCGTACTGAGAAAAATAATTGAAAAGCAGATCAAACTTAGCCAGCAAATAAAACGGAAGCGAATTATTTGCCATAAATATAGTAATTGATTCCAAAACAGACGTTTCATAAAGACCTTCTTTTTAAGAGTGAGGGTAGCCGCAACAATAAAGATAAATTAATTTGACTATTATAGATAGCCAATTTTTATTTCTTATTTTTTAATTATCGTTTAATTCTATACATTAATAGTATCATTTTAGTATTGTTAAAAATAGTAGAATTAAACTTTTAATAATCCAGCTCACTATAACGATCAGTAATTAAATAGACGATTAGCATTAATAGCGTTGTAACTAGTAACAACAGAATATTGTTTTTATTGACCCGCAGCAACATTAAACTATTGAGCGGATTATATTTCCAAGTGGTATAAATGGTGATAATACACAGGCTAAAAGGAATAATTATACCCAATGGAGCATTGAAGCGACCGATAGTGGTTTGAATTATCAACAAGAGAAATATTCCTAAAAAATTGATAATAAACAATACTAATAAAGCTGGTAATCCGTGAAATTGTAATAGTTTAAAACGTCTTAGCCAAGAAAAATCAGTCACTAAAGCCATAATTCCTTCTGTTAGTACCACATAAATGAGGGTGATCAATCCCATTAACCCAACATTAACTACAGCGAAACTTAATGGTGAATATCGCAGCCCTCGCAATTGCATTCCTCTTACTTGCCACAATTGTTTAAAACCGCTTAAGACTATTAATAGCGGTACCACAAAATAAACAAACCAAAAAACAGGCAAAATAACTTGGCGTGATTTAACAGCGTTAAAGTCAACACCTATGAAAAAAAGAGGTACTATAGCAGAATTCGGCATTAATTTCAACATCAGTATTACAAAGTTTATTAAGCCTAACCAAAAAAGAAAGCGTGCTTTTATTAGTTGCCACAAAAATAAAAATTGGTCCCAAAATAAATGTACAAGAGATGCTTTTGAGTCTACCGCTTTAGAATGCAATTGTTCTCTCCTTATTTGTTTACACTTGCACTAGTCAAAAATGAAATAGCTTACACCAATATTACCACTTGTATAGAATTAAAAAAATACTATTAAATTTGGCAGTACAACTTTAATAGTGTTTTTATTATATCTAGACATACAAAAGAGCTTCCTAATTATTATTGAGAGCGCTAAAATAACTTTAACTCATAAAGCAATAAATATAAGAAAGGAATTTTCATGATTAGAAAATGTGAAGTTGCTGACAGTCCAGCTATTCAAAAAATCAATCAAATTGAACTAGGTTATGATTATCCTGTAGAAAAAACGGCTGCCAACATTAAAAGGCTGCTAAATGATCCTGCGCATCATTATCTCTGGGTCTTTGAAGATGATAGTACCAAAAAAGTTGAAGGTTATTTGCATGCAGAAGTTTTTGAAGAAACCTATTTTGACCCCATGTTCAACGTTTTAGCTTTGGCCGTAGATTCTTCTGTGCAAAAGAAAGGCATTGGTAGTCAACTTATGCATACTTTGGAAAAACAGGCTAAAAATTTAGGCATGAAAGAAATTAGGTTAAATTCAGGAGAATCACGTTTAGGTGCTCATAAATTTTACGAAAAACTGGGCTATACCAGCAATAAAATGCAGAAAAGATTTGGTAAAAAGTTGGATTAACAACTTAATAATATAGCACTTTAATTTAAAATATTTTCCAAACAAAAACCCGCCTTATCTACATGATCAAAGACGGGTTTTTATAACATGAATTTTTATTAATTATATTAGCATTTGCGTGATTTCCAAAACTACTGGTACAACTATTACGAATAAAACTGTTGAAGTAGTCACAACGTTGGTAGCGTATTGCACATCCCCGTGCGATTCACCCACTAAGATTGGCAAAACTGCCAAAGCAGGAGTAGCTGATTGCACAACTAAGGTTTGTTTAGCTAGACCTGTCAAGGATGGCAGCCAATTTGCACCAACAACAATTAAAAGCATCATTAAAGCCGGTACTAAGATAAAGCGGCCAAGCAATGCCCAAATGGTATCGAGGTCAAGGTGGATTGACTTCAAACCGGCATCTGCCAATATAATACCAATATAAATCAGTGACATCGGCGTGACGATGCCCCCAACCATGCTTAACACAGCCGTAATCCAACTAGGAATTGGTACTTCAACTAATAAGCAAATTAAGGCAATTAGAAAACCAACTAATGGTGCTGGCAACAATTTTTTCCAGTTGAATTTTTGTTGCTTTCCCTTTTGCTCAGTTGGGTCATCGCTAGAAATGAAGAAGACACCAATTGCCCAGGTAGAAACCGTATTTAACACATAATAAATTAAAAAGTACGGCATACTTTTTTGTCCAAATAAGGCAATATTTAATGGTAAACCAATAAAAATGGTATTGGCATTCGTAATGGCGTTAATAAAAGTACCTCGGCGGCCTTTGCGGATCCGCAGAAGCTTACATAATATCCATGCGAACAAATAACTTAAAGCAAAACAGATAATGGCATAGATCAGGCCACCTGTTAAGCCAAATAATTTTTGCCTGTTTAAATATTTTAAGACGGAAACAAAAATTGAAGCTGGTAAAGCAATATTCATAATTAAATAGGAAATATTGCCTTTAAACTGATCACCCAGTTTGCCACTGGTGCGTAGCCAATACCCTAAAGCAATTACAAGTAACAGCTCAACTACGCTAGTTAATGAAGTAATAAAGGCTTGCATTTATTCTCACTCCTGCTCATCTGCGTACTCTGGTGCCCAGCGAAGTGCTGCCACAGCTTTTTCACCATCTTGAAAATCATTTTGATTGAGGTGATCGGCAATTGCCTTGTTAGCCACAGCTTTTGCTACAGTTTGAGAAAAGACATTTAGTTTTTCAACTGGTGGCAAAACTGCTGCACCTGGTTTACTTGAATCAACAATGCCGCCAAGTGAGTGGGCCGCTACACTAATCATTTCATCACTTAAAATCTTAGCATTAACTGCCAGAGCGCCAAGACCAAGTCCTGGGTAGACCAAAGCATTGTTGGCTTGTCCAATTTCATACTTAGTGCCCTCATAATCAACTGGAGCAGCAGGAATACCAGTAGCTACTAAAGCCTTGCCTTTAGTCCAATGAATTAAATCTTCTGCTTTTGCCTCCGCTAATTGAGTTGGATTTGACAATGGGAAAATAATTGGCCGGTCGGTATGGGAAGCCATTTCCGTTACAATATCCTGAGTGAAAGCACCTGAACGGGTTGAAGTTCCCACTAAAATATCAGGGTGAACTGCCTGTACCACACTCTTTAGATCTTTGAGCTGGTCAGCATTGCTAAATTCAGAACGTTTTCTGACAAATGGTTTCTGAGCAGGTGTTAGTTCAGGAGTATCTTCAAAAAGCAGACCTTGTTTATCTACTAAGTAGAAATGCTTACGTGCTTCTTCAGGTTGCAAACCTGCTTGCAACATCTCAGCATAGACTTGCTCAACTATTCCCGTACCAGCAGTACCAGCACCAAAACAGACATACTTTTGGTCTGTTAATTTCTGACCACTAATCTTCAATGCTCCGAGAATTCCGGCCAAAACAATGACACCGGTACCTTGAATATCATCATTAAAGGTTAAAATATGATCACGATACTGTTTTAAAATATTATCAGCATTATCCCTGCCAAAATCTTCAAAATGTAAATATAGTCCCGGAAATAATTTTTCTACAGTTTGCACAAAGCGATCAACAAATTGATAATATGGTTCACCATTTACGCGACGCTGATGATTGCCTAAGTAGAGCGAATCATTAAGTAATTTGTCATTATTAGTGCCAACATCTAGCACTACTGGCAATACACACGCCGGGTCAAGACCGGCCGCAGCCGTATAAACCATCAATTTGCCAACAGAAATATCAACTCCTTGTGTGCCCCAGTCACCGATTCCTAAAATTTCTTCACCGTCAGTAACCACGATTAGTTTTATATCACGGCCATCAGCCGCGTTTTTCAAACTGTCTTCGATTTGATCAGGTTCATTAATTGACAGAAATGCGGCATATTGCGGATTAACAAACAAATGACTGTAATTTTCGATAGTTTCAGCTATCGTAGGATCATACACAATCGGCATAAATTCGGTAACATGCTCACTGAAGACCTTAAAAAACAACACGCGATTAGTATTAAAAACGGTCATCAAAAAAATGCGCTTTTCCAAATTAGTTGATTTTTCCTGATACTGCAGGTAAACTTCCCGCGCCTGCTCTTCTAATGACTGCACCTTAGGCGGCAACATCCCTGCCAGCTGATACTTTTCTCGCTGCTCTTCTGTAAAAGCAGTACCTTTGTTTAAAAATGGGTCATTCAACCTATCTTGTCCTGTTTTAGCCATTTTTTCACTCTCCGTCTATTTAATTATTATTAGCACGTACTATATGATTAGACTATAACCAGCATGTAAAAAGTGCAATAAATTAAACTTATATTAACAGCATATAGTATATAATATGCGCTTAAATATAGTTTTTATTAAAAATTGTGCAAATAAAAAAACCAGTTCAAGTTAATGAATTGGTTTTTTATTCTATATAATAATTAATAAGCTGCTTTATGCCTGGTAGCGTGACTCACCATTTAAATAAGTTTCACTTAAAGTCATGTCAGGGTTTAATACTAAGAAATCAGCATCTTTATCAGGTGCAATTGAACCACATTTATCGAGTACGTGCGCACTCTTAGCCGGAACATAAGAAGCCATCATAACAGCTTCTTCAGGAGTAGCAACATTCCAGTCAACAACATTCTTGACCGCAGTCTTTAATTGCAAAATACTGCCGGCTAAATTATTGCCACCTTTCAAACGAGCCATGCCCTCTTTAACATAAACAGGTAATTCACCTAACATATAGTCACCGTCAGGCATCATGCCAGCTTCCATACAATCTGTGATTAAACAAATGTGTTCGGCACCTTTAAGCTGAACCAATGCCCGCACCATTTCTTTTTGAACATGGTGACCGTCACAGATCAATTCATCTGTAACATTATGCAGAGCCATCGCAGCGTTAGAAATTGATGTATCATGGTGTGAAGGATCAGGCATTCCGTTAAAAGTATGAGTAAACATTGTTGCACCAGCTTCAACACCGGCTTTAGCTTCTTCAAAGTCAGCACTCGAGTGCCCCAAAGAAACAACTACACCCTCTTTAACAGCAGCACGGATAAATTCCCGGGCATCTTTTCTCTCAGGCGCAAGAGATATTTTATTCAGCAGCCCTTTAGATTCTTCACGCCACTCATTAAATTGATTAATATCAGGATCAATCAAATATTTAGGGTTTTCTGCACCAGCATGTTCTGCAGTAAAGTATGGTCCTTCAAAATGCAACCCTTGAATTTTAGCACCAGTTTCTTCACCTTTATGGGCGCCAAACATCTGGCAAATTTTGCTTAATGTATCTGCACCGGCAGTATAAGTCGTTGGCAGCCAGCTGGTAACGCCAGACCGTAAAAAGCCTTCTGACAGGCGGTTTATTCCTGCCCAATCACTTTTCATCACGTCTTCTTTTAGTGAACCATGTACATGTGTGTCAACCAGTCCTGGTGCAATCCATTTGCCTTTATAATCTACTATTTTGCCTTCAGGTTTTTGATCTTCAGTATAGTAAAAGCCAAACTTGCCGTCATCTTGAACTTCTAAGTAACCACCTTGTTCTGTCACATTTTCAAGAAAGAATTTATCTGCATGAATATAATAAGTCATAATATTTTTGCCTTTCTTTTTAAAATAACCTCGTATTTATAGCTTAATTTTAGCTTAATCAACTGGTATTTACCAGTTCAATTTCAAATAGTACAGAAACTTTTTATTTTTTAGTTATAATAGTGGTATAGGTAACTAATTAGGAAACAAGAAATATGATTCAAAATACGCAAACAAATCAACATCAACTAGGAGCACTTACTGGTGCCAGCAAGTGTGACCATTATTACGAATTACATTTTGCTACGGGCGAAATTGCGCACTTTTACGTCTTAGCTGACGGCATTTTTCGTCTTTTAATTGATCCCGAGCAAAATTTTACTGAAAATCGAACGGAAACTATTCAATTAACCCAGTTTGATAATTCTGCCTTTGCAAAGTCGCAGGTCAGAGCCACCAATGATTCCTTAATTATTCATACTGGCAATTACCAAATTATTTTTGGGCAAAATCCAGCTGTTATAAGTATTTTTGATGAATCTTTGCACCGCAACAGGATGCACCAATCTCAGCCACTTGAACTTAGTTCAACCAAAACCCGTGAGTTTTTAACAGAAAATAAAAATGAATTTTTTTATGGTGGTGGCTTGCAAAATGGCTACTTTAGTCACAGAGGACACAAAATCGCAATTAAGCATGACCAAATAACCGGTCAAGGTGGTGTCATTATGCCTGTTCCTTTTTTCTGGTCGAATGCTGGTTATGGCGAATTAAGAAACACTACTGCAGCAGGAACTTATGATTTTGGCAAAACCAAGAGAGGAGTCACTGTTCTCACCCACCAAGATGCAGTTTTTGATGCATTTTACCTTCTTGGCACCAATCCTCAGGAAATTTTGCAGCGCTACTATACTTTGACGGGCAAACCGATGTTATTGCCAAAATATGCCTTAGGTCTGGGTCATATTGGCAATTTCTGTACAACTTTATGGCAACCAAGTCAAGCTAAAGAGCGCAATGCCAGTAAAATTGGCAATAATTATTATACTCGTACAAAAGATGAAAAAGCCGCATCCGGCAAAGCTTCGCTTAACGGTGAAGAAAACTACCAGTTTTCCGCGCGGGCACTAATTGATCGCTATCACGCCATGCATTTTCCTTTGAGCTGGTTTGTGCCCAATTATGGTGTTCAAGCCAGCAATCACCAAGCTCTTAGTTTCTTTAATGAATATGCGTTAAACCAAGACGTTCATCCCGGATTTTGGCACCAAAGCGAAGTTGAATTACCGGAAAAAACTGCTTTTACTTTTACTACTAATGAAATAGCGACTAAAGATAAAGCACAGCTTCAAAGCGATTCACAAACAAAGCGTTCACTAGTGCTTGCTGATAGCGGCAGTACCGGCATGCAAAAAAACGCTGCTTTGATCTTTGGAGATGTTGGCGGCAACTGGGGCAATGTTGCTACACAAGTAGCTGGTATGCTCGGAGCAAATCTTTCAGGTCAGCCTTTAGTTGGTGCAGCAGTTGATGGACTAGAAGGCGGTGGCAATGCACAAATCAATGTCCGTGATTTTGAATGGAAATGTTTTACCCCACTGCTCTTTAACTTTGATGATCAGGGCAACTTCAGTAAAAACCCGTTTGCTTATAATAGGAAAATAAGCGACATTAATTTGGCTTACCTCAAATTACGCCAGCATTTGACTAACTACTTATATACACTAAATGAACAGGCAAAAACCGGTGCTTTAATCATGCGTCCCCTTTTCAGCGACTTTCCAGACGAGCCGGCTAATTACACAGCACAGTTTGGCAATGAATTCATGTTAGGCTCCGATTTGTTAATTGCACCAATTACTAATGGCCGTGAAGATGAAAACGGAGATTCACGCAAAGATAATCTGTATTTACCCGGGAAGAAGACAATGTGGATTGATCTTTTTACAGGTAAAAAATATGCCGGTGGCAAGGTTTACAATAATTTATCTTTTCCATTATGGCACCTGCCAGTCTTTGTTCGCGGAGGCAGTACTTTTGACTGGGGCAAGCGTGATTTTCTGCTTTACCCACAAGATCAAAGTGAGGCAGTTATTTACAACGATAACTCTCAAGCCGCTGAATCCAATAGTTCTACTACAAAAATTTTTAGTAAAACTGAAAATGAAACGTTGCTGGTAACTATTCCACCAGTTGAAGGCAACTGGGAAAACCAAGATGTTGAACAGCCTACTAAGTTGACTATTATGTGTGATTCTTACCCTGATCGCATCACTATTAAAATTAACGATCAAGTTGTCCCAGTGGAAGAATACGGATCGCTTGACGCTTTCAACCATGCTCGTGAAGGTATTTTTTACAATACTAATTATGGCTTGGATGAATTTAAACAATATCACAAGAACACGCAAACTGCCCTGCAAATAAAATTAGCAAGTCGAGACATTACCACAACTAAAATCGAAATTACAGTGCACAATTTTAATTATGGCAAGAAAGTTTTAGTACATGAAATTACCAGTGGCGTATTGCCTTCACCTAAATTGCCGGCAGTTGATTCAAGTAAAATTTCAGCTCATTCGTTCGAACTAGCCTGGCCTCATGAAAGTGCAGTTCAGATAGAAGTTAATAATCTCCTTTATGTAGGCATTACCGGCAAAAATTTCACTTTTCACGAATTAACTCCTAATACTCGCTATATCATTAGAATGAGGTATGTAATAGGAAATAAAGTTTCTGAATGGTCTGATCTTTTCGGTGTTATTACCAAGCACGCTGCTAAAGATTATGCTATTGAAAACATTGATGTGACTAGCAACTATGCCAGCAAAGAAAATCATCCCCTGTCTTATTTAACTGATCTTAAACTGGCAAGCGAATGGCAAACGGATCAATCAATTTCACCTGAACAACCACTGGAACTAACCTTTACTTTTGAAAAAGTTGAGAAATTAAGCAGAATGGTCTATGTGCCACGAAATATTGATCATAATGGTGATCCTCTTGTCGTTTCAATTGCTGTTTCAACGGATGGCGAGCAATATACTACCTATGCAGACCACTTGCAGTGGAAAGCTGACACGAAAAATAAAGTGGTTGGTCTGCGAGATGTCCGTGCAAAAAAAGTGCATTTGACTATCTATCAATCATCTGGTCCAATTATTGCTGCAAGAGAAATTATCTTTTTCAGAGCAAAAAGATAATAAATATAAGCGCAAAGTTAATATATACTGAGCCTCCAAAAGTTGTCCTAAACTTGGGGCTCTTTTATTTAAAAATTATATTAGACATTTAATTAAGCTTTTGGCTCATGATTTATCTATATATTTTTAGTCTTAAGGCTTTATCGCATTGAAAATATTATATTAAATGTGCTAAGTCGTTATTAAGACTATATTGCTGCTTAAAATCAAGATCACCTAAATTTTGGAGAGATATAATTGAAATCTTCTCGGATGTGGTGTATACTTGTACTAACATAAATTAAGGAGTTGATAGTAATGGAAAAGAAACTAGGTAGCTTTTCTGTTAGAAAAGTTGGTAATTCTACGGCCCTCACGGTTCCAAGTAAGGCGAGAGTTAAACCTGGACAACGATTTGAATTGATTCAGAAAGATAATAGCACTTTAATCTATAAGGCTATTGACTCTAATCCGTGGTTTAATGGAGAATATGACAATATTGATTTTAAAAAAGAAATTGCAAAAGTAGGTAATCCTGATACTATGCAGGTTGGTAAGGAGAATATTCCGTGGTAGCACCCAAACAAGGAGATATTATTTGGATAGATGCTGAACCACATGCAGGACGAGAAGAAGGCGGTCATAATCCCCAATCTGGCAATATTCAAAGACCAGCGATAGTTATATCAAATAATGCATATAATCAAAAAACAGGACTTGTTATCTGCATGCCTCTTACGCATGATCTTAAAAAAGATAATCGTGGTCTATACTATCGTCTTGCTGATATCAGCAGTGGGATATCTGGTAGCGTAATTACTTTTTTCATACCTAATTATGATTTTTTTGGTCGACACGGTAAAATTGTCGGACATGTTAGTGATAAAGACTTGGATAACTTGCTATCTAAAGCATATCAAATTTTAGATAAGCGTTAATTTTATCAAAATATTGCTTAACCTAAAATAAAACCCCGAAATTGAAGTAGAACTAAAAAGTGAAGTGCTCCGTAATAGTTAGACATTAATATGATTATTAGGAGCACTTTTTTCATGACTAAATATTCGATTGCTTTGAAAATTAATTTGGGGTTCACATCATTATTTAGGAATAAGGCAATATTTTCTATAATAAAATTTGAATTGATAGTAAAGAGTTGAATTTTGGAATTTTCATTTGATGGTACAACTCTAACTGATTTTCCAGAATTATTAATTTCAAATTCTAGAGTTGAATTTTTTGTGCTTTTATTTATAACAAAAAATGATCCATTAATAAGTCGATTGATGGGCTATTACTTCTTGAGCAGAGACATATTCAGCCTAAGTAATAACCTTTTTAACTTCTATATACGGGTCAATTTCGTTTACGACGTCTTGACTCAAGACATTAGATAGTTGAGCGTAAGCAGAATTACCAACAGAAGCTACTGATACAGTATTTGTGACAGCAAAGGCATTATTATATGCTTCTCTTAATCATATATGATTAATTACAATTGCTGGATCCTATAATAAAGTTTTTGGAGCTATTTAAAGCTCAGGTCCATCGTCACTATCAAACTCCTGCTGTTTTTTCTTAGAGGCCCCATATTCTTTCTGTAGCTTGTCCCAATCAAGTTGACTGTTTTTGAAATCTTTTTGAGCTTCCTCTTCATTTTTTTTAGCATATTGCAGACTTAACATCCGATTTTTAAGTTCTGTTTCTACATAATCAGCGATCAAATTTCTAAATGGTTGAGGATCATTATTGGGCTGCTGGGAAACAGCTAATGCTTTCATGTACTGCTCTCGTGCGGGTTTAGATGGATTAACATTAACCACTGGATAACCATTTTCAGTTAAGACTAGGTTCATTAAAAGCCGTGCTGTACGTCCGTTGCCATCTTTAAATGGGTGAATAGTAACGAATTTTTGGTGCAAGTCGGTCGCATACTGTACCGGGTGCAACTTGTCTTGTGCTTCATTACTCCAAGCTTGTAATTGTTGCATTTTCTCGGGTATTTCATAAAAGTGGGCGTAAGGACGTGATTCTGAACCGTAAGGGTAAACATCAATATTGCGATACTTACCAGCTTCTTCTTGCGGTTGAATTGTTGTCAAAGTTGCAATTCGGTTCAAGTTTCTAATATCCTCATTGCGAATTGGCTGTTTTTTAGTTGCTAAATCTTGCATATAGTCATAAGCTTCATTTAAGTTAATGATTTCCAGTGTTTCCTTAATGGTCTTACCGTGAATAGTTGCGCCTAGTCCGCCGTTAAGAATCTCGGCAGTTTCAGCTTCGGTCATCGTGTTGCCCTCAATTGCAGCAGAAGACCATACATGCTCAATTCTGATATTTTGCTCGAGCTGCTTTACTTCAAGCGGAGATAGTGGTCTGTAGGTATCCATCTTATTTTTTAGGTTTGTAATCACAGCTAATTTTTGTCTGTATTCCATTGTAATACCTTCTTAATTTAAGCTAATATTTTTAGCTAACTAAAGCTCAAGTCCATCGTCACGATCAAGCCCCTGCTGCTTTTTATTCTGTTTGCTCTTCTTAGCTGATTTGAGTATCTTTTTAAATTCGGCAATAGTTTCTTTTTCATCAGTAGCCGATTGCCCCTGACCCTTGTGTTGCGCCCGCGCCTGCAAATTTGGCTCCATACCGAAAATACCATTTTGATACGTCCAGTCCTTGAGGTCAGTCATGTCATTGGAAAAGTAATAATCTGCCAGCTTTTGCTGCCACGTTGGCCACTTGTCAAGCGGTACGTTAATCAGACCGGCTCCGTTATCAATCATTATCTTGTTAGCTGCAATTGTGGCGGTTCGCTTGTTACCGTCGTAGAACATTTGCTGGCGCATATTGTGATACATCAGAGTTAGTGCCTTATCGGTGGCGGTACGATCACTGACTAACAGCTGCTTTAAATATTCCTGTTCCTTGTTCTCTTCGATCATAGGTGGTTCAAACTCGCCTCGGTAAGTTGCTACACCGCCTGAACCATTACGCAAATATCCTGGAAAGGCAGCCGTATCGCGTGCAACAATCTCATTAAGCCTCTTTTCCATGTTCAAATCCAGGGGCTTTTTTTCATTGATAGCAAACTGCCAGCCTCGCTTCAATTGAACAATAATATTAATATCATCGATTGGAACGCCGTCAACGCCCAGACCATCAATGATTGTCTGGGTCTGTGGCATAGTGGTAGTCAGGCCTTCAAAGCGTGAATTCGTGAAGACTAATTTGGTTAAATTAGTTTTGGCAAAGCGTCTATTTTCTTCAGGCGTTAGTCTGAACTTGTCTTCATACTTCAATTGATTTATCCTGCTTTCTAATCTAATCCAAAAACTTCATCCTAATCAGACACATGTTGTTTTTTACTATACTTATTAGCTAATATAGTAAAAGCATTCTCTCGGCTAGGCATATTTTGAACCTTAATTAATTGTGAAATTCTTGCCACATCAGCGTCCATTTGCGCTTGGATCAACTCTTCATTTTTTCGTGGGTAGTCAATCACTTGGCCATGGTTTGCAGCATATGCTGAAAGAAAAACTTTACAGCTTCGGCCGTTGCCCTCTCTAAACGGGTGCATAAAGTTGATTTCATCTAACAACTTCGCATAGTCTTGGGCTTTTAAGGCCTTTTTTTGCGGCAGATTTTGCATAATATTATTAATATTGGCTTCCGCATATCCAAATCTTGAATGATCACAAAAGTCATAACCGTTTTTTGGAAAATTACCCGGTCGATATTTTCCGGCCCAATCATATAAACGGCCAAATATGATTTTATGAATCTTTTTTATATCCTGAATTTTTTTAATTTGGGGCTTAGAGTGGAGAAAAATTGCTGCTTTCCGTGTTGCTTCCAAATACTCTACTTGTTCAAGCTTATGCTGATCTCGAATATGATATTTGTTTTTCAAAACGCCGTTAGGATACAGCGTATCTTTTATCCAGTCACTCATTGTTACTATTCCAAATTGCAGCAATCTCCTTAACTTCTTCTGGATCAGGATTTACAACTCCGTCCAAGACGGCTTGAATATCTTCCTTAGTGGGGTTCCAGCCCTCTAAATGACTGGCTTCCACTACTCCCCGAATTTCGAAGTACATTTCTTTATCTGGTATAAAGACGCCCTGAATGGTCTGTGTTTCGTCATCAATTTCTAAATTATATGATTGCGGTTTTAACATATTTAATAAATCACCAGCTCTTTTATCTAAACCGACCGCGAAAGCGTCAAGAATTCTGATTGACCAAGCTTCAATAGGCCTGGCAATTGCTTTTCTCAGTGTACTTTCTGAAACGTGACTCTTTTCGGCAACTTCCCTTACCGAAACGTGTTTACTATTTAGTAATTTTGTAATTGTTGCGCTCATTTTAAAATGCTCATTTCTAAAATTATTTTCCAAATAAATTATACCATATTTGGAAATATCTATTCCATTTATGGAAGTTTTAAGCATGTTGAATTTGTAATTCTTTTAATGGTCGCGATTTAGAATCAGGCAAGCCCTATAATTGCGCCTACTTTTTTTCGAAAAGAGCAACAAAGTAAATTATCTAAAAAGTTCAACAGCTTTATAATTTTTATGTGCCTTTTTTATTTTTATTGCTAAAATCGCAGTATTTTTAATAAATATAGTATATAATCAAAAATAAATTCAAAAAATGGGGTTTTTTGAATTTATAATTAGAAAGGTAAACTAAATTATGTCAAAATATCACTTATTGAGAATTTATTCTTACCAACATCCGGGTAAACCAGTTACTAGTGAATTTAATAAAAGATTTAATGGCTATGGCACAATTAAGTTTCCGTTAGAAATAAACCCAATAGATGTGCGAGAACAAATTAGAATACCTACACAATTGCCACTTTTTTTGGTACAAATTGAAGATTATAATTCACTGCTAACTGTCATTAGAGAGAACTCTGCTCAAATCAAAACACTCATTGGCAAGCTTCCAGGTGTTGCTAGAGAGCAATTTTTCATTGATTTGTTAATTAAAGAAATTAAAGGTACAAATGATATTGAAAATGTTGCTTCTACTACAAAGGAAATTAACAGAGCCGTAGAAAATATTAATAATCACAATAAACCTGTGCGTTTCCAATCTTTTGCTAAAATGTATTTTGATATTGAAAACGGTAAAACTTATCAACTTAATGAGCTAAAAGACATCAGAGTATTGTATGACTCTTTATTAAAAGGTGAAATAACAAAAAGTAACTTACCTGACGGCAAGCTATTTAGGGATGGCTTTGTCAGAATTGGCAACTCAACCCAAACTGTTTATCTTCCCAAAAACAGCGAAGATGAGATAAATCAGCAATTGGAAAATTGGTTGAAATTTATTAACATGGATAAATATGATCCGATTTTAAAAGCCTGTGTTGCCCACTATTATTTTGAATATATTCATCCTTTTTATGACGGCAATGGCAGGTTAGGAAGGTATCTCTTTTGCAGTTATATTGGAAAAAAAGTTGACCCTTATACTGCTGTCAGCTTTTCTTATCAGATCAATCAAAAAAAGGCAAGATATTATAAAGAATTTCAAGAAGTTGAAAATGAAAAAAATTACAGCGAAATCACACTATTCGTTATCAGTTTGCTAAAATACTTAGTTTCTGGACAAAAATATGTCCTAGGTAATTTAAAAGATGACCATAACATTTTAAATTTTGTCAAAAAGAAATTAGAAGATTTTGATTATCCTAACTTTGAATTTAATATCTTATATGTATATGCACAGTCATTTTTATTCAACAGTTTTGATGGCAGCGTTCAAGACACAAGTTTGATCAGCTTTATCAAAAGCACAGAAAAAATATCAACTAAAAAAGTAAAAACAGCTATAGAAGATTTAGAAAAAGAGGGTTTAATTAAAACCGTTAAAGGAAGGCCCAAAAAAAGAAAATTAACTACTAAATTTTTAGATAAAATTGGTTTGAATATCTAAAATTTAAACAATCCCATATTCAAAAGCTTTTTAGATTAAAACACAGTTATTTGTATTTTTTATATAAAATTTCCAGAAGTCAATTATTAATTATGTAATATCTATTAAGCAGTCAAAAATATACATTGCTCTTCATATTAAGTGCATTATACACAATAATGGTGTATAATGCTTGTAAGTTAAGAAGGGAGGCTATAAGTGTGCCATGGAAACCAGCAAAAATGATTAGATTTCTTTTAAAACATGGCTTTGTAGAGTGTCCTAAACGCGGAGGACATAGAGCTTTTTATAATCCTATCACGCAAAGATACACAGAGGTACCAATGCATAATAAAGAACTAACTTTAGTAACTGAGAGAAATATTCTAAAGGAAGCTGGTTTAAGCAAAAATGATTAATGTTTCCTACTTGGCATATTTAAATTGACATGAAACAAGAAATTGCAGCTTATCCTGTTATTATAGAAAAATGTAACGATGAATCAGGACATTATTATGCAATTACGTCACCTAACATCCAAGGCTTAGTCACTGATGGTCAAACAATAGGTGAAGCTCTTTATCATGCAGAAGATGCAATGGCAACAATGATTGACCTTCAAGGCTATCCTAGAGTTCAAGATCCTAAAAAGTGGAGGTTGGAAAAAAATCAGCAAATATCTTGGGTTAAAGTTAATATGACAAAGTGGCGTAATAAATATAGTAAAACTGTCCGGCGAAACATTTCATTGCCAGAGGATCTAAATAATTGGGCTAAGAAAAATAAAATTAATGTATCAAAAGTTACAACCGAAGCTTTGCGTCAAATGCAAGCTTAATAATATTATTTTAATTCAAGTCACTCAAATAATAAAAATAGTTTCACTTTAAAAGCACCTCAGGTTAAACCTAAGGTGCTTATGTTTTTTTACTTACTTGTATTATTTTTTGAAAAACCAGTGATACATTTTCCCATCGAGAAAGTCACCAATCACAAATATCAACGTCCACAAAACAATTCCAATAATACGCACAAACAAAGATGTTATATAGTTATTCCAGCTATTATCATATGGCAGAAGAAAGAAAGCAATTGGAACTAAAAGGAAGAAGTACTTAAATTTAGTCCACCGTACATGTTGCTGCTGATAAAACTGGACAAGTTTAGAATTCTGCGGTGTTTTGTGTGATAATCTGACGCAAACTAGATATATTAAGTAAATAGCATCAACTATTAGTAAAATCAAAACAATATCATTAAGCATAAATAATCCCCTCCTATTTACAATTTAAGTCAAAAAAATTTTAAAACAAATGATATTTTATTATTTACTGTTTAACTTGATTTTAAAGACAAACCTATACTTTTACAATATTAAGTAAAAATAAATTTGGTATGCAAAATATAATAAACTGCTTTTTCAAAGCAGTTTTTAAAATCATAAAAAAACCAGCTTATAGAACAAAAAGCTGGTTTATGATTTAAAACTTTTTCTGGTTTTTAAACGAAACTGTCCTTTTTAATTACCCGATAAATAGAAATAACTAAAACTAAAATTGCGCAAAGCATTGCCACATAGGCCATGGGTCCGACACTAATGGCAGCCTGGGCTTGACTGCTAGCCATACGATTTTCGACAGCGTATTCTACAATCCACTTACTCAATAAACGAGGAGTTAATACAAAGCTGGCAGTAGCAATGATTGAAGCTACCAAGGCCGTATTGCGCGAATATGGTTCCCGAAAAAATTGTGCTAAAACGCAAAATGCTGGTGCAATCATTAAAAGCAAAACCCACATAATAATTAAACGACCTGCACCACTGCTCATCATTTGGGCACTGTTAGCCGCATAACGATATTTACCCCACAACTGTCCACCAGTTAGGGTATTTAATAAACTCAAGAAGTATGATCCCTGTTGACCATAGACGCCACCACGATTAGACAAGATGCCCTGAACGACCTGCAAGCCATCAGTCGAACCAGCTGTGGAAAAATTAACTGTTACCACTTTTTTCATATAAGTGGCCAGAAACATGATGATCGAACCGCCAAATTGCAAAGCTCGTAACATGCTTAATTTCCGAGATGACTTCATTTTAAATTCGAGACTAAGTACCCGGTTAGGATGATGACTGCGACCAATCACAAAGATGCCAATTGCGACCACAATTGCAAGTGCAGCAAGAAGCCACCAGAGTTTAGCCATAACTAAGAAAATTGCCAAAACAACAATGGCCACTGCAACATATGGTCGATCAGCAAATATATCCCAGAAATTTAGTTTTAAATGGCGGTAGTCAGCACGAGTTTGAGAAGTATTATTTTCTCTAATCGTTGTCTTTGGCGCCTTGTTTGTGTGCGACTGGGATTTTTGCCGGTATTCCTGCCTAGTTAAGTGCGAATCTCTTGCCATACCAACATCCCTTCCTTTCAGAAATAATATCCTAACATGTTTAATATGAAAATATCATCTATTTAGCAAATTCTTAGCAAATTTATTGTGCTAAAATAGAAAAGATATCATATTTTTTAGAAAAACATTAAAAAAGAAAGCGAGGACGTTTTGACAGTTTCCGAAAAATTTCCGGCTGGCTGGCATAAAGCTTTTGTCACTTTATGGCTAGGCTGCTTTATCACAGGTATGGGTTATTCCATGACAATGCCCTTTATCTCACTATTTATCGCTGATCTGGGCCACTACAGCAAGCTGCAGATTAGCATGTATTCCGGTCTTGCATTTGCTATGACCTTTATTGCTCAGGCAATTGTTTCACCTTATTGGGGCAACTTGGCTGACCGCAAGGGTCGTAAATTAATGTGCATGCGGGCATCTGGGGTCATGGCTTTAACTATTACTGCTACCGGTTTTGCCCCTAATGCTATTTACATAATTGTCATGCGTTTTATTCAGGGTGCTTTTTCCGGCTACATTAACAATGCTACCGCCCTGATCGCAGGAGAAACTCCCCACAGAAAAAGTGGCTGGGTAATGAGTCAAATGATGACTGCCGGTACTGCTGGAAATTTAGTCGGACCACTTTTAGGTGGAGTTTTGTCAAATTTCTTTGGTAATTGGCTTGGTGGCGTCTGGGGCTATCGGATTCCATTCTTCATCACCGGCTTTTTGATGGTGCTCGTCTTCTTAGGGTCGACATTCTTAGTTCATGAAAACTTTACCCCAATTTCCCGCGAAGAAATGAAGCCTATGAAAGAGATCATGCACTCTCTACCCAATGTTAAATTGATTGTGGTCATGTTCGTAACTACCCTGTTAGTGCAGGCCGCTAACATGTCAATTGATCCAATTGTTTCTTTGTATGTCAAATCGATGATGCCTAATAGCAAAAACATCGCATTTGTGGCGGGGATCGTAGCCGCAACTCCAGGTCTCGGAACGCTGCTGGCTGCTTCCAAAATCGGACATAAAATGGATGAAATTGGACCACTAAAAATTTTACGCCTAGGTTTAATAGTAGGAGCTGTTCTCTTTATTCCTATGGCCTTAACTCATTCGCCTTGGGTGCTGGCAGGATTGCGTTTTCTGCTGGGAATTGCCAGTGCTGCAATGTTACCGGCAGCACAGACTGTTTTGACACTGAACACTCCGGCCGAAAGTTTTGGCCGTATCTTTAGTTATAATCAGTCTTTCCAAGCAGTTGGTTCTGTGTTTGGTTCAATCATGGGTTCCACCATTTCTGGTCTGTTCAACTATGCCACAGTTTTCTGGACTACAGGCTTCACTCTACTGATTAACTTTATTCTGATTATCTTTTTCAGTTTGAGAAAAAGTCCTAATAAATAAAAACTAACTTACAACTAATAAAGTATCCTAATTTTGGTGGTCACATCATATTTCGTTCAGGATGCTTTTTTGTTTTGCTTGATCTCCGTAGATAAACATTGTATAATTTTATTACATTTCAGGATATACATTGTTTATTTTTTATAGGGGGGGAAAATTATGATTCGTGCTACTATTTCTAAATGGGGTAATTCTAAAGGCATCCGATTAAACAAAGCAGTCCTGCAAGCATTAAATGCCACTATAGGAGATCATTTAAACTTTAAAATTGAGGACAACAAAGTAATAATGACAAAGCAAGATGATTCACATGATTTAACTTTTGAAGAACTTTTTAAAGATTATTCAGGTGAAGAATTTGATACCGAAATTAAGTTACCAGATGAGAGAAAAGGAAATGAAAAATGGTAATTAAGCAAGGATCTATTCTATTAATGGATTTAAGTCCTAAACAGGGGCATGAACAATCTGGCAAACTACCTTATTTATATTTAAGCTATAAAGGGGTTGAAAAATACGCTCATATTGCTGTGTTTGCTCCTATATCTACTACTAAAAGACGCTACCCATTATATCAAGAATTACCTGCTGCATCTCAAACAAAAGGTGTAGTCATGCTAGATCAGCTAGTTACAATCGATTATCATAATCAACCATTTCATTATTTAGAGCAACTACCTGATGATTATATGGAAAAGATACTCAAAATTGTAAAAGTAGTTTTTCAGAAAGATTAGCCAAGCGGTTTTTCTGTAGATAATTCCATGATATGTTGTGAAGCTAAGATTGGTCCTTTTTTTAACACGGTTTTAATAGTTCCTATATCTTCACCAAAGAAATATAGAGTAGCAGAAAAGTTTGTTAAATCACCTTTATTTATTAGATGAAATCTATGCTGCAGCCTTACTACAGCATGTTAGGGCAATAGATCCAACTGTGAGAATGAAAGGTAATATCAAAGTAAGATTAGACGAAGCTAATATGAAAAAATTTAAAAAATTTAAGTTCAATTTTTTTAAAAAACAAAAACTGTGCTGAACCTCAAAAATTATCCAACTTTTGGGGCTTTTTTATGTCTAAATTATCTAAACAAGATAAAATTATAATCTATCAGCTTTGGCATAATTATCAAATTAAGACCAAACTAAAAGAACTAACTCCGATCAAATAAGGGCAATTAGTTCTCAGTTAACAACCATAAAGTGTTCTAATTTTGGGATTCACATCATTATCTTGACAGCTTTTTATATCTGGCTTAGAAAAATGCTGGCAAAAAGCAACTGCAAATTTACCAGCTAAATGGCTATTTATTGCGCTTTTTGTGCGGATTTTCTCATCACCAATACGGTAATTGCAAAGAGCAAAATACTGACGATTAATAATCCTAGAAGAGAATATTGCACGTTTGTCACCGCTGATAAGGTGGTAAAAGCAGTTGTCATTAAGGGACTGGCAATTAATAAAATCGTATTGATCAGGCCAATGGAAGATGCCAAAATTTTATGATCAACTGCACCTACCATCCACTGCGTCAATTTTGGTGTAGCAGTTCCCGCAAAAAAGCCTAAGATACAGTAGGTTATTAAACAGAACCAGATTTGTTTGCTTAAAATAGCAATTATGACACTGGCACCAGCAATATTGGCAAATATAATAATGAGATAAAGGCTAACTTTTTTAAATAAATTAGTACCAAAAATACTGCCTGAGGCAGCGCCTATTCCTGCCATAGCGCCAATTAACGCTATTGTAAAGCTATAGGTTCCGATGACCATCACCTGACGATTGCCCGCAATTACAATAGAAATCAGGGGCTCGATCGTGCTGAGAACTCCGTTTAAAACGGCGATTACCAGTACTGTAGTAATTAGGCCACTAGCCTTTTTCACTTGCTTTAATGCTAAGGCCAAGGTAGCCCAAAAACCGCGATCATCGACTTCTTGTGTAACAGTTGCAATACCTTTTTTACGCTGACTTCCAGCAATATTGTAATAAATTAACCCAGCCACAATGAAAGTCAGACCGTTAATCACAGCCAGTGCAGAATATGACATAAATAGCAAAAGTCCTGACCCAACAAACTGACTAACCAAAGTAATTACCTGTGAGACACCGCTGGTAAAGCCTTCGGCTTCAGCAATCTCATCTTTTTTAACCAGACTGATAACTAAAGGCGTTGTTAAACCACCAGAATAAGTTCCGGCTGTATCAGAAATAAAGTTGATGATAATCACCATAATTACTAGATTCCAGCCAGCGATGTTCTGGCTAAAAAGAAAACCAACCAGTAGATAAAGCGCACCTCTGATCATAGCCATCCAGACTATTTTTTGAAATTTGTTCTGCGTCCTGTCAGCTAGATAGCCACCAACACTGGAAAACAGCCGGGGAACTGACTCCGAAATAGCAATTAATGATAAGGCCAGCGAATAGTTTTTGAGCCGACTAGCGTAAGTCATCAGCGCTAAATAGAATAAAATTTCTCCAGCACTAGATAAAATGCTGGCAATTGAAAACTTGCGATATTCTTTATTTTTAAAAAAGATGGTCATAATTTTTTCTCCCGTTTAACTTTCTTCTTTTTCAATTGTACTTGAGCTAAAATTGAAAATAAAAAAGTGTCATATATGAAACAAAAAATATTAATGAGGTTAAATTATGACTATCGGTGCATTACTTAGACAATACCGTTTAGAAGCTGGCAAAACTCAACGCACATGGATTCGCGACGTTATCAGCCCCTCTTTTTATTCTAAAGTAGAAAAAGATCTGACCCGTATTTCAGCGGCAGACCTAATTGAACTATTACGGCAAAATCACGTGAAAATTGCGGATTTTTTTAAGCAACTTGATTACCATGCTGAGAGTGAAGATAATCTCAAAAAGAAGATTGTTGCCCAAATGACAGACGCTTATTATAATTTTGATATTAAACGCCTAAAAGAAATCAAACAGGCTATTGCGGGTAGCCAACTTGCTAGTAAAAATGAGTTAATGTTACGTGTGAACTCAATCCTGGCTATTATAGATGGTAATAGAGAAAAATTAAGCGCTACAGAAATCCAGCAACTAAAGAATAAGTTCTTTAATGAAGAGAATTTTGACTGGAAAACTATCAAAATTTTCCTGAACTGCATGGTTTTTTATGATTTTGCCAGTGATATGATCATTACTAACAAAATTTTTCAACAATTTAAAGATAGCGATAATGACGATATACAATTTATAGTGTTGGGAATATTAATCAATATGATTAGTATGTGTCTGGAAAAAGACAAGTACCAGGAAGCAAAGCAGTTGGTGGAAAAATCCCATGAGATTCACACCCAGCCGCTAACCTGCTTTAATAAGATGGTTCTATTATTTTTGGAGAACATTATTAACTATCATTTTGATCCTAAACAGGTTTATCTGGATAATTGCGCAAGGCAAATAGAAGAGTTTGCCTTAATCGGCATGACTGAATTTAGTAAGCAGTTGCAAAAAATTGTGCAGGAAAACACTTGAAAAAATTAAACTTATAATAGCAAATCAGGTTTAAAATTTTATTTTAAACCTGTTTTTTATTGTTAGTTAATAATATTTTTTCTAATTACCTGTTCCAGTGCAGTGCTAATACAGCCAACGCTACCTGGTTTATCGTCCTTAAGATAAGTCAGCCCATAATAATAAATACTTTTATATTTTAAAGGGCGATAGGAGACAAAGTTAATATTTTTATTAATGCAAAAATTAGGAATTATTCCTATGCCTTGTCTTGCCTTAATAAAGTCATACATTAAAAAGTACTCATCCACCCACTTAATCTGATCAGGCCCTAATTTAGACAAAACTGTTTGATTAAGCCGATAAATATCTGGCAATGAACGGTCAGTATATGGTAAAAGAATTTTTTGACGACAAAGTTGGTTAAGGGAAATAGTTTCATACTTTTCTAGAGGATGACCAAATGGTAATGCAACCCAATATTTGACTGGTACATATGGCTTAAAAATGACATCATCTGAGTCTTTAATGACGTCACTAGTTAAAAGTGCCAAGTCTATCTTGCGCTCTTGCAATTGGGATAAATAATCAACCAAAAAATTAATGATGAAAGTAAAGTCGTAATCTTTACACTGTAAATTAAATTTTTGCAAAAACAAAGGGATAACATAATGTTCTAAGGGATTAGCCGCCATCCCTATTCTTATCTGAGTGAGATCAGCTGATGCCGACCTATGTTGTAAATAATTTACAGCACTATCTCTTTTCTTTAAGATATCTAAAGCTATTTGATAAAAATATTTACCGGCATCTGTAACCATTAATTTATGCGGAGAGCGATCCAGCAACTTTACATTAACTTCTTTTTCCAACTCCTTGATGTTTTTGGAAATAGCTGACTGAGAAAAATCCAATTTACGAGCTGCTACAGTAAAGCTTAAATTGTCAACAACATAGATAAAACAGCGCAATTGTGAAAAATTCATATTTTATTATTCCTTTTTGTACTTTCTTATTCCATTATGCGTTAAGAAAGCGCCTTTAGCAATGATACTATGTGATTAAATTCATTAAGGAGGTAATTTTAATAAATGAAACAGAAAGTTTATCCGTGGCTAATTGTCCTGTTTTCTGGATTAATGTGTGCGGTGATTGCCAATACTTATACTGTTATGATGAGTCTCTTTTTAGACCCATTAGTACATGCATTGCATGCACCATTATCAGCAGTATCATATTTCATGACTATCACCATTATTTCAATGTCATTTGGATTCGTTCTGGTTGGTCGCTTTATCACAAAAGTCCATTTTAATTGGGCATTAGCATTAGCCGTCATCATGACAGCCACAGCGGTAGCAGCTTTATCACAAGCCCACAATCTAATCGTATTATATTTAACTGCTGTAATCATAGGATTAGGTTGTGCCTTCACGGGCTATATTGTTCAAGGCATTCTGGTTAATAATTGGTTTGTTGCTAAGAAAAACTTTGCATTTTCATTGTGCGCCGTTGTTGTTTCTGTTTATCTAATGTTTTCTAGTTCTTTTACTACTATCTTAATTACCAAACTAGGTTGGCGTTCTGCGCTTCTGACACTAGGATGTATTAGCCTAGTTATTGGCTTACTTGGCGCTTTCATTATGAAACTTCGGCCTGAAGATATAGGGTTAAAGGCATATGGAGCTGAGCAAGTTCAAGGTAATACAGAAACTGCGTCTATTCCTGCAACACCGCAAATTAAAACAAAGTCTGTTATTTTTTCAGCAGCTTTCGTATTGGTGTTACTATTCTATGCCTTGGTCGAATTTGGGGGCAATATTCAAAGTTTAATCCCGGTTTTTACAACTCGTAGTGGTTTTGGCCCTACTGCAGGAGGATTAATTATTACTCTAATCAGTGCAGCCGAAATTTTTGTTACTCCCCTTTTTGGGATTACTACAGATAAATGGGGTAGCAAAGCCGTAGCTGCTTGGCTGATATGTCCAATAGCAGCAATGTTGCTATTCATTTTAGCTGCTAAAACAAAATCTTTTGTTTTACTATATTCCGCCGCCCTTCTTTCTACTGCTTGTGCTACGGTCATGGGAACTGGTGAGCAAGTTTTTGGAGCCGAAATGTTTGGGCCCGCTTTTGATATTGGTTACTCCAATGTTAGTGCCATCACAGGTGTAATAGGAGCATTTGCTACTCCAATATTTAGTTACATTTATGAAGGCAGCAATTCATTCATAGTAGTTTTCATTGTAGTAGCAATAATTTATTTCATTGCTTTAATCATCCCTCTAATTGGGCCAAAATTCCGCTTAAGATTTGAAAATAAAGGAGAATAAATATTATGACTAAAAAATATGACGTAATTATCATTGGTGGTGGTCTTGCAGGTTTCGCTGCAGCCACAGATGCGGCAGACAGAAATTTAAATGCCCTAGTGCTAGAAAAAGGCAGAACAACTGGCGGAACTGGTAATTATGTTGAAGGTGTTTTTGCGGCAGAATCTAAATTGCAAAAAGAAGCAGGAATTGATATTAAGCGTGAACAAATTCTCCAGTTGGAAATGGACTATTCTCACTACAAGGCTGACCATGAAATGTGGCGCCATTATATTGACCACTCTGCAGAAAATGTTGATTGGCTTCAAAAACACGGCGTTCAGTTTGACAAAGTTACAGAAATGGGCACTGATTTGCCAACTTGGCACTTATTCACAGGCCATGGGAACAAAGCAATCCATGAAGCTTTACAGCCGTATGTTGAAAAAAATAATATTGCGATTAAAACTTCTACTCAGGCAGTTGACTTAAAGCATATTGCTGACGGCAGTTGGACTGTGATTGCCAAAGATTTAACTGCAGACAAGGAAATTACTTTACAAACCAAAAACGTAATTTTAGCTACTGGTGGCTATTTAAACAATCCTGAAATTATGGAAAATGCCAACAAGTTTAATCCTGAACGGATCGTTCCCGTTAATTCCGGCAAGTCAACCGGTGACGGTCTCAAAATGGCATGGAAGCAGGGAGCAAAACACTTCTTTACCGGCATGACAATGAACTTTGGCGGTCAGATTCATGACTCGCAAACTCCGACTTACGAATTTGCAACATGGGATCTGGGTAGCGCTGTTTGTGACGAGCCTATTTTATGGGTAAATGAAAGTGGCAACCGTTTTACCAATGAATATGATTGCGTAAGTAACTGGGCTAACGAGGGTAACGCTATGATTCGGCAAGACCGCGTTTTTGCCATTCTAGATCAAAAGACTATTGATGATTTTACTGATAAAGGTTTCCCGCTAGATTTACACCCCTTTTATGAACTGCCAAATTATCCGCACTTGCGTGAAAATGTTAAAGACGCTATCGCTAAGAACTATGACTTTATGAATTCTGGTTCAACGCTAGCGGAACTGGCAGAGAAGATCTCTGCACCTAATCTGGAAGAAACGGTTAATCATTATAATGAGCTTGCTGAAAAAGGCGTTGACACAGATTTTGGCAAGGATAAAAAGTTCCTCTTGCCAGTTGTACAAGGACCATTTTACGCAATAGAATTGGGGGTAGGTGCTTTTACTACCGGAGATGGTCTAAAAGTCAACTTGCATAATGAAGTCTTAGACAACAAGAGTCAGCCAATTGAGCATTTATATGCAATCGGCAGTGATGGCTCAGGCGTAATTTATGGTGATACCTATGGCGTTAAAGTACCTGGAAGTCATGCCGGTTACTGTGTTTACTCAGCCAGAAATGCGGTTAAAAATTTAACGGCTAATTTGTAAAATAAGCACTGATTATGATAATCAGAAAACAAAGAGTCTGGGAAAAAACTCTAACCTAACTAAAAAAGGCCGACAAATCACGTCAATAAAACGTTGATTTGTCGGTCTTTTTAAATTATGAAATTTTTTAATTTAACTTCAAAGAACACTTTTTTCCCAGACTCTTTTATGTTCGCTGGAATTAGACAGACAAGTTTTAAACTTCGTTAATTAATGCAAAAATGCTAAAGCATTTTACTATATCTAATCAAAATTGTAGTTACCATACCATTAAAATAAATATAAATATTGCAATATTTTAGTAAGCTGACAAAACTTTTCTTTTTAAAATATAAGCTTCATTAATCAATACTTAAAATTGATAATAGTTGTATAATATATTCATATAAGGAGTTTAAGATTAAGGAGTTAAAAATGAAAAAAGTAAAAATAAAAAAACTGTTTTCTCTTGTGATTATCTTTTTCGGGCTCGGTACTTTAGGTTTAACAACTGCGGTTATGCGTGCAAGTGCAAACGGTGAAAATAAAGTAGAAACTGGTAATAAATACGGGTATTTAAAAAAGCCCGTCTTTCCTAAGAGCTGGAAGGGCTATTGGGGAGGAAAGAGTAATTACCGCTATATTATCCATGAAAAATATGGTGATATTCTTGGTAATTGTGGTATTGCAGAATACGGTTATGTAAAAGGGACTCATAAATATCCTTGGCAGATGTCTGCAGAATGGAAAAGAAAATGTACTGAAAAAAGACTATTTCTTCACGCTTATCGGAGAACATGGACTCATCATAATGGAATCAAATGGGCTATTTTAGGTGATCCTTTATCTAAACCTATTCAAAAATATGATTTTGCTATTACCTGTCGCACTGAAACGATTAAAGGCAAAAAATACCGTGTGTTATTTGAAGCTAGCCCAATAAGCTTCAAGACAACTAGTCAATATTTCAGAACAAAAAAATTAACAAAAAAATATGGTCATCATCAGTTTAAGGATATGAAATATTCAGCTAAATTTAAATAATTATAAAGCAAAAAGGGCGGCAAAGGCCGCCTTTTTAGTTGTAATTATAACTTTTTATTTTTGCTTTATTTCACTAAATTTAAAAAGCAATTGAACCTTCTGAATTTATCTTCAAGACCATGACAAATAAAAAGCCCCGAAATTGAGATGTCTTAGTTTGAAGTGCTCCATAATAGTTAGACATTAATCTGACTATTAGGAGCACTTTTTTCATGACTAAATATTCAACTACT
>NZ_JBVOWJ010000014.1:0-75100 GCF_058139575.1 Lactobacillus sp. VURO6/B1 (VP7)
AAAAAAGCAATTATTGCCTACTTCAAAAAGTTTGCGCCAGCGGCTTTGCAAGGCGTCAAAACAGTTTCTCTGGACCTGAATTTTTACTATCAGGACATTGTGCGAGCATGCTTCCCCAACGCTGAGATTGTGCTTGATCGCTTTCACATGGTACAAATGCCTAAGCGCTCCTTCAACTCCCTGCGCGTGCAGGTCATGAAGAAATTCAAAAAGACCAGCAGAGAATACAAACTGCTTAAAGCACCGTGGAAACTGTATCTCAAGAAGTACCAGGAGCTTGACAAAATTCATCCGCATTACAATTGGCACTACAAAGACAATCTGACGCAAGAGCAGGTAGTTAACGAAGGCATCGCCTGCAGCACGGAGCTTACTAATGCCTACAACCTGCTGCAGTCATTTTATGATGCTTTGGCTGCCAAAGATCCGCTGGCAATTAAAGAAGTCATTCATGCTAAAGAAGAAGTTGGCTGGCAAATGCATCAAACTCTGTTAACTTTTAAGCATAACCTGAAAGCAGTAATTAACGGGATAACATTGAATTATTCTAACGGCTGCTTAGAGGGTTTCAATCGCAAGATTAAACAAATTGAGCGCACAGCTTTTGGCTACGCCAACTTCCACAATCTGTTAACCAGGATTAGATTAGCAGAAAACAAGGTAAAAGAAAAAGCAGATAAAAGTATCGTCATACTTCTATCTGCTTCCTACTTTAGGATATTTGCCAAATAGCCTTTATTTTATCTTGTTAATCTAAGAAATCACGTAATTGATTTGATCTGCTTGGATGCCGTAATTTACGTAAAGCTTTAGCTTCAATTTGGCGAATACGTTCTCGGGTAACTCCAAACACTTTGCCAACTTCCTCAAGTGTTCTAGTTCGACCATCATCAAGTCCAAAACGTAAGCGAAGAACATTTTCTTCTCGGTCTGTTAAGGTATCAAGCACTTCTTCTAATTGCTCTTTGAGCATTTCATAAGAAGCATGTTGCTCAGGACTAGTTGCATCTTTATCCTTAATGAAATCTCCTAAATGTGAATCATCTTCTTCACCAATTGGAGTTTCTAAGGATACCGGCTCTTGAGCTATCTTTAAAATGTCACGCACTTTAGAGGTAGGCATGTCCATTTCTGCCCCGATTTCTTCTGGAGTCGGTTCACGACCTAAGTCTTGCAGTAATTGCCTTTGGATTCTGATTAGCTTATTAATAGTTTCGACCATGTGAACTGGAATTCTGATAGTTCTAGCTTGGTCGGCGATCGCACGAGTTATTGCCTGCCTGATCCACCAAGTTGCATAAGTTGAGAACTTGAAGCCTAGGCTGTAATCAAATTTATCCACGGCCTTCATCAGACCCATATTTCCTTCTTGAATCAAATCAAGAAATGACATACCACGACCTACATAACGTTTAGCAATCGAAACAACTAAACGCAAGTTGGCTTCTGCCAGCTCCTGTTTAGCTTCTTCATCACCTTTTTCAATCCTTTTTGCCAAAGAAATTTCTTGATCAGCATTTAGAAGTGGTACCCGACCGATTTCTTTCAGATACATTCTGACCGGATCATTCATCCTAACGCTTGAAGGTGCTGACATATCTTTTAATTCAGCTTTTTCAACATCTTTTTGCTTTTTCAAGGCTAATCTCGATGGATTACCCTTTTCATCAACTATACTGATGCCGTTATCTTCAAATTCCTGAACTAATTGATCGACTGCTTTTCCCTGTAGTTTATAGGGCTTAACCAGTTGAGCAACAAATTCCTTTTCAGTAATAGATTTATCTTTTTTAACATCTTTGACAACCTTTTTGACCATCTTGTCTAAAGATAATTTTTCGTTGTTAGCTGCTTGTTCCTTATCTGCCACAATAAGCCCCCCTTTAACCCTGAATTCTTTTTAACTGCAAAATTTTGCGAGTAATATCTAATATTTCGTCTGTGTCAGTTTTGCGTTTTGCGTCTTGTAAATCATTCATTAAATGTTGCAGTTCAATATTAATTTTACGCATATTTAATGCGTTTATTTGCTCATCAATTTCGCGGTCTGAAAAATCCTGGGGCATGTTTGTCATTTCAGCATTAACTATTATACCTTGAAGTTCGCTGGGAATAAAATCTAAAAAACTATTAACTGTTGGATTTTCTTGATTTTCACTAAAATTTAACCATAATTCCGCTAATCTTTGATATTTTGAATCTGGAAATAAAAATTGATGGTCAAGTAAATATTCTTGAGCATGCTTTGAATGAATAAATAAATATAATAATCGTGTTTGAATAGGATCACTGGCTTCCTGCTTTTGAGCCTTATCTATTGGTGGATCTGAATAATTATAGGACTTACCTTGTTCTTGACCAGGATAACCTTGGTGTCTCTTTGCTTTATTTTGCTGCCTGCGGTATTTTGTCAAATTCACTTTAAGTGAATCTTGTGCCACTCCTTGTTCCTTGGCAATTTTGTTTAAATATAAATCTTGTTCAACCGGATTAGATAACTGAGCTATTTCCCTCATGGCCTCATCTAAGTAAGCCAATTTCTCCCTATCATTTGCCAGATTGTATTTCTGCTTTAGTCTTTTAAGGAAAAAATCCGTCGGTGTCAACGCACCTTTGACTTCGTCTTGGTATTTTTCAGCACCATATTTTTTGACATATTCATCAGGATCAAGTTTTTCAGGCAAAACAACAATTCCTAAATTAAAGCCTCTAACTTGATTAAACATCCTAGTTGCTCGTTCTTCAGCATGTATTCCAGGGTCATCCCCATCATAATTGATAATGATATTTTTAGTAATCCTGCGTAACATATATACTTGCTGATCTGTCAAACTGGTACCCATCGATGCGATACCAGATTTTATTCCAGCTTTATATGCTGCAATTACATCCATATAGCCTTCATACAAAATTAAATGTTTTTCACTGCGAGCTGCTTTTTTTGCTTCTGCAAAATGGAATAGAGTTTTTGATTTGGTAAATATTTCGGTTTCTGGACTATTAATATATTTAGCTTCAGTTTTATCATTAGAAAGTCTTCTTCCAGAAAAGCCAACGACATAGTCTCCTTCGTTGCTAAGCGGAAACATTAATCGTTCTCTAAAGCGATCGAATAAGTCCCCATTTTGCGATTGAACAAACAAACCACTTTTTACCAAGTCCTCATCTTTAAAATTTTGTTCCCTGAGATAAGTTAAAAGCAAATTATTTTGTTTGGGAGCATAACCAATCCGGAAATGATTAATTATGTCTTGATTAAGGCCACGTTTTTCTGCGTAACTATGCCCTGGCTTTCCTGCGTTAGTGGAAATTAGTACTCTGTGATAAAAGTCGGCTGCTTCTTCATTTATTTTGATAAGTACATTAGAAAATTTGGGTTTTTGACTGGAATATTCACCAATATCAATATGAGCAAAATCAGCTACTTTTTGAACACTTTCCGGAAAAGTTAAATTTTCCTTATACATCAGAAATGAAAAAACGTTGCCCCCTTTACCGCAACCAAAGCACTTAAAAAATTGCTTTCCTTCGCTAACAGTAAATGAAGGCGTTTTTTCTTCATGAAAAGGACAGAGACCAACAAAATCTTTGCCCTTCTTTTCAAGTGAAACATACTGACTTATGACATTGACAATATTGACATTATTTCGAACTTTAGCAATTGTTTCCTCAGGTATAAGACCAGCCATCTTTCCACCTACTTTTATTTAATAACTAATTTGCTTAGATCACCGAGCCGCTTTGCAAGTTGTGCTATCCCATTAAGCTGTGCTAAACGGTTATTTTTAATAGCTTCATTCTTATCCATAATCATATTTGTCTCAAAGTAAACATCAATAACAGGCTGTAGTTTTACAAAGCCATCATAAAGTTCTGAAAGATCATTAACCTTGCTCAAACTGCTAACTCCATCAACAAGTTTCGTTTCAGTATCGTTTTCAAACAATTCCCTTTTTACTTCATTTTGGCCCTTATATTTAGCTTTTTGCAAAATATTGTTTATTCTGATTAAGCTTTCAACAACTGGTTTGAATTTATCATCATCATGGTGTAATTGCAAAACTTTTGCTGCAGCCAAAATTTGAATTGGGTCCTGTTGACTTGAAGCCAAAACTGCATCTATGATGTCATACTTATAGTTGTTTCTCTGTAGGTACTGCTTAATACGATCACGAATAAAGGATGAAATTTCCTCCTCCTGCTCAGCTTTTTTAGGTAGTTTAGCAGGGGTCTTGTTTTCAAGAGCCGAAACAATCTCTGGTAGAAATTCGTTAAATGGTAATGACCATTTTTGATTTAATAAAATTCGGACAATGCCGTAAGCATAGCGACGAAGTGCGTATGGATCATTTGAAGAACTAGGAATCATACCAGCAGCGAAGAAAGTAATAATAGTATCTAATTTATCAGCAACAGATAATAATGAACCTACCGTTGTTTTAGGTAATTCTCCTTCAGAGGTAGTTGGCATGTAATGCTCTTCAATGGCAGCAGCAACATCATCGTTTTCTCCAGCTAATTTGGCATAGTGCCTGCCCATTACTCCTTGAAGTTCAGCAAATTCTCCCACCATTTGAGTAACTAAATCAAACTTGTACAATTCGCTGGCACGGTCAAAGTCTTTAACAACCTGTTCATCAAGTTGCCATTTGTTAGCTAAAAAATCACCTATAATACGGACACGCTTCATTTTTTCAGACATTGATCCAATTTTATCGTGAAACGAAACGTTATCAAGTTTTTGAACAAAATGGCTCAGAGGATATTTACGGTCCTCATCGTAAAAGAATTGTGCATCATCCAGACGTGCTACTAGAACTTTTTCATTTCCTGAAACAACATTTTCCAAGTAATCTTTATTACCATTACGTACAGCTACGAAATGATTAATCAAGTTGCCATTTTGATCATAAACTTCAAAATAACGTTGATTATCTTTCATGGAAGTTATTAATACTTCTTTAGGCATTTCCAAATACTTTTTGTCAAAAGAACCAGTGAAAACTGTAGGATATTCAACTAGATTTGTTACTTCTTCAAGTAAACTTTTATCTGGCTTAATTTGCCAATTATTCTTTTTAACCAATTTGTTCATTTGATCAATTATCATTGTGCGACGTTTGGTTGAGTCAACAATTACAAACTGATCTTTTAAAGCATCTTCATAGTCACTAGAGTTAGCTAGTACAACACTGTCGCCTAAAAAGCGATGACCTTCAGTTTTTCGGCCAGCAGTGATATCTAAAATTTTAACTGGTATTACTTCATTACCATAAAGTGAGACTAGCCAATGAATAGGGCGAACAAATTCAAAATCATGAGAATCCCACCGCATCTTGGTTGGAAAGGTCATAGCTTTGACAATATCGCTCATACCTAAAAGGATATCAGTGGCTTTTTTACCTTCTTTTTGAACATGAACATAAGCATATTCGGTACCTTTTAATTCCTCAAAATAAATATCATCAGTAGTCATTCCTTGACCACGAGCAAATCCTTGAGCAGCTCTAGTCCAATTTTTATCCTGATCCAGTGCAATTTTTTTGGCAGGACCCTTTTTTATTTCATCAATATCGGCCTGTTTTTCAGAAAGTTCCTCTACTAAAATAGTCAACCTTCTAGGTGTTGAAAATTTTTTAATGCTTTTAAATTTAAGTCCGTTTTCTTTAAGAAATTTGCTGGTTTTTTCAGCTAATTGCTTAACACTCCTTTCAACGACATGGGCCGGCATTTCTTCAGTACCAATTTCAAATAAATAATCTTTAGCCATTTTCTAGTCCTGCCTTCTTATCTTCTGCATTTTTTAACAAAGGAAAACCTCTTTTTTCACGTTCTTTTACAAAACATACAGCTACTTCATGTGCCATGTTTCTAATTCTGGCCAAATATCCTGCTCTTTCAGTAACAGATACGGCTCCACGAGCATCGAGCAAATTAAAAGTATGGGAACATTTCAAAATATAGTCATAAGCAGGTTGAACCAGATTAAGTCCAATTAATTCCTTAGCTGTTCTTTCATAAGTATCAAAAAACTTTAAAAGATCTTCCTGGTTTGATTCTTCAAAAGCATATTTAGAGTTCTCATACTCAGCTTCTTTAAATATGTCGCGATAAAGAACCCCATCTCCCCATTCGAGGTCAAAAACGGAATTAACATCTTGTATATAAGAAGCCAGTCGTTCAACACCATAAGTTATTTCACTCATTGTTGGTTTAACATCAAGCTCGCCGACAGTTTGAAAGTATGTGAATTGACTTACTTCCATGCCGTCAAGCCAAACTTCCCAACCAACACCAGCGCAGCCCATTGAAGGATTTTCCCAATTGTCTTCGACAAAGCGAATATCATGTTCCAAAGGATTTATACCGAGTTCCTTCAAACTATCCAGATAATACTGCTGAATATTTTCTGGTGCCGGCTTAATTACTACTTGGAATTGATGGTGTTGAAACAAACGATTAGGATTTTCCCCATATCTGCCGTCAGCCGGACGTCTTGAGGGTTCTACATAACAAGCTGCCCAGGGCTCCGGACCAACAGCACGCAAAAAAGTATAAGGACTCATAGTTCCTGCACCCTTTTCAACATCATAAGAAGGCATTACCATGCATCCCTTTGAGGACCAAAACTTTTCTAATTTAAAAATCATATCTTGAATAGTTAATTTTTTCTTTGCCATTTATATTTCCTTCCTGCATAAGACCATAAAAAAAGCCTATGCAAAACATGCATAGGGACGAGATTTAGTCGCGGTTCCACCCTAATTCAGGAAATAGTTCCTGCTCTTAATTAATTTAGCTAGAGGTGCCTTTTCCCAGGTGCTCTTTCACCTTCAACACTCGCTTAACTGGTACTTTTTTATCCTCATTATAGCTAATACATATTATTATTTTATCATAAAAATTATTCAATCAGAAGAGCCTAGTCAGTTAATTTCAACTCATCCAAAAACTTTTTAGTTTTGAGATTGAGATCAATGGTTTCCTGATAAATAAGATCAATAGCTCTGCGCGTAGCTTTTTTGGTAGCAGAATTAATTTTAATATCACCTAATCTGTTAAAGGGAAGTAAAAAGATAGTTCTCAAAACAGCTGTTTCTTTTGGTTTCAAACGCAAACGAGATGGATCAGCATAAAAGTGCTTACTACACAGAATACCGCCTTTTCTGATTGAATAGTCAAACTCTCCCTGCTTTTCTCCACAGATCACGCAGCTTCTCAGCTCTGGCTCTACTCCATAAGCTGCTAACAATTGCATTTGTACTATCTGAGTTATCATTTCAGGATCAGTTCCTGAGTTAATCTTTTGCAAAGCAAAATTTGCCAAATTGTAATACTTACCAAGATTTTGGTATTCAATAAATGCGTGATCTATCAAGTCAAGAACAAAAGAAGCATATGCATTTTTAATTAAATCGTCATATAATCCATCAAACTGTTTTACATTTTTGTATGTCCTCAAGGTACTCAAACCATGTCCAGAAGAATAAATGACATAAGTTCCATAAGAGAAATTAAGTAGTGATGCTCCTAATTTAGACTTTGCCTTTAGTGCACCACGAGCAAGCAATGTGATTATGCCATTTTTTTCTGTCATTATTTTGGCCAGTAAATCAGCCTCATGATATTTTTGTCTTTTAAAAATTATGCCATTAACTTCCTTGAGCTCACGAACCATTTAGGCCAGATCCTTTGGATTATAACCTATTTTTCTTAAAAATTGCGGGTCAGAACGCCAATTGTGCTGGACTTTTACCCAAAGATGCAAATTAACTTTTTCACCTAGCAAATCCTCAACTTGGCGTCTGGAATTGATCCCAATTTGCTTGAGCATCTTACCGCCTTTGCCAATAATAATGCCTTTTTGCCCATTTTTTTCAACATAAATTGTAGCTTCAATCTGCAACTTATTGTTTTCATGCTTATTCATTTGTTCCACCCAAACAGCGGCAGCATGGGGCACTTCTTCAGAGGTAAACTTTAAAATCTGTTCACGAATTAATTCTGCAACCATAAAATATTCTGGTCGATCAGTAATTTGATCTGTGCCATAATACTTGGGTCCTTCAGGCAAATACTGGTGTAAAACCTGAATTAAATCACTAATTCCAATTCCCTGGGTTGCCGAGACTGGTAAAAACTCCTTAAAAATGTTGAGCTTACGATATTGATCAATTATTGGTAAAAGTTCGTTGGGATTAACAGTATCTACCTTATTGATTAAAAGTAAAACTGGAACAGTTGCTTTTTGCAATAACTCTGCTATATAAGCATCACCCTTGCCCATTTTTTCTGGTTCAACCATAAACAAAATAAGATCAACATCGTTCAAGCTAGACAAGCTCGCTTTATCCATGTAATCATCTAAATCTAGGTGTGGCTTAAATATGCCGGGAGTATCAATAAAAATTGCCTGCATAGCATCAGTTGTTAAAATTCCAGAGATTTTATTACGGGTAGTTTGCGGTTTGCTAGAGGTAATGGCTACCTTTTGACCCACTAAATAATTCATAAGGGTCGACTTACCAACATTTGGTCTTCCTAGTAAAGCAACAAAGCCAGACTTATTTTTCTTCTCTTCTACCATTATTTACCTCTGCCTTCATCTAACTGATCGGGATACAATCGCAAGCCATATTCTTCCAATATCTTTCCTTGTATTTTAAACATGGTTTTTGCTTCGCTTGGTTCAATATGATCATATCCGTTAAGATGCAAAAAGCCATGGACTAGAGTATAGCCAAATTCGCGGTCCCAACCGGTACTATATTCCTTACTGTGGCGCATAATAACGCTGGGACACATAAATAAGTCACCAATATCTTCAATGAATTCAGGATCATCAAATGTGCTAAAATCAATTTGATCTTCTCCATCTTCAATAGCAAAAGAGATTACATCGGTTGGTCTATCTTGACCGCGATATTTTTTATTAATTTCATTACTGCGTTTTTCATTAATAAAGTTAATACTCATTTCCAAGTTGTTGGTTTTATTTATCTCATTTTTAGCAAGCAAGAGAAGTTGCAGAATCCATTTTTGCCAATCACGTCTTTTATCGTCCAGAAAACCAACTTCATCATTAAAAGTAATATCTATTGAATCCATTAAAACTTTTTTTCTTCCTTTTCATAGGCGTTAATAATTTTAGCAACAACCGGATGACGAACAACATCATTAGCTGAAAACCAGATAAATTTAATTTGTTCAATTTTCTTCAAAATACGTTCAGCATCTATCAGTCCACTCCGTTGCTTACCGGGAAGATCGACTTGTGTCATGTCACCATTGACGATCATTTTTGAATTAAAGCCAAGCCTGGTTAAAAACATTTTCATTTGCGCATCAGTAGTATTTTGAGCTTCATCAAGAATAACAAATGCATCATCCAGTGTACGACCACGCATGTACGCTAATGGAGCAACTTCAATTACACCGCGTTCCATTAAATGATCGGTGGTATTGGTGCCTAAAATTGCATATAGAGAATCATAAATGGGCCTTAAGTAAGGATCAACTTTTTCTTTGAGATCACCAGGTAAAAATCCCAGCGACTCCCCCGCTTCAACTGCAGGTCTAGTCAAAATAATCCTGGAAACTTCGCCCTTTTTAAAAGCAGCAACAGCACAAACAACTGCAATAAATGTCTTACCGGTACCAGCAGGACCGATCCCAAATACAACATCATTTTTTTCAATAGCTTCGACATATTTTTTCTGTCCCATGTTTTTGACTCTAATCGGCTTGCCTTTAGCATCCCGAATTAAAATCTTTTTATATAGATCAGGAAAATATTCTGTTGTTCCTTTATCTGCCATTTTCATTGCACTTACAACATCGGCAGGACCGATATTAATATTTGCATTAACGACATTATCAAGAGCTTTTAAAACAGCTGAAATTTTTTTGATGTCGCTGTCATCACCTTGAATAGCTATACTATTGCCAGTATCAACTACACTAGCATTATACCCTGTAGACAAAAGGCTTAAATTGTTATCATTAATACCAACTAATTTCTGGATATTTTCAGGATTTTTTGGAATAAAATTGGTTTGGGCCAAATAACTCTGCTCCTTTTCTTATGCCTAATTCAGCTGTTTGCGCACCGCATTAGAAGCTTCTTTGCCATCAGCTTTACCTTTGATTTTAGGCATTAATACTTTCATTACTTTTCCAAAATCTGATTTGCCTTGAGCATTCACTTCTGCAATTGCTGAAGAAACAGCTTGATCGAGCTCTTCAGGGGTCATTTGCTTAGGCAGATAGCTTTCAACAATTGCTAATTCCTGTTTAGTTTCTTCTGCTAGATCTTTACGATCAGCTTTAGTAAATTCTGCAATTGATTCTTCACGCTGCTTTTTTTCTCGGCTAAGAACCGTCAGTTCTTCTTCAGCGGTTAAATCGTGACCAGCTTTAATTTTTTCATTCATCAATGCGGATTTAATCATACGCACGGTGTTCAGTCTAACTTTGTCACGAGCTTTCATCGCTTCTTTCATATCTGACATTATTTGCTCAGATAAACTCAAATGAATTCCCTCTTTCTTCATAAAATCTAGCTAAATTATAACAAATTTACAACCTAGTTTAAATTAAATAAAACATTAAACTTTAATTGTCGTTAATAAAAAACGACTTTTATCTGCTTGATAAAAGTCGTTTTTAGATTAATAATGTCTGCGTTTCCGAGCAGCTTCGGATTTCAGTTTCCTACGAACACTAGGTTTTTCATAAAACTCGCGTTTGCGGTATTCCTGTAAAGTACCACTTCTAGAAACGGAACGTTTAAAACGACGAAGAGCATCATCAATAGACTCGTTTTCGTGAACGACTGTCTTGGCCATATGTGATCCCTCCTTCCATTTCTTGACGTTACCGTCATACATTTAACTAAATTATATCAAACATCACCGGTGGGTCAATACAAACGTACAATATTTTTAAAATTTTTCATAGAAAAAACTTAACCTGTTAATGATTTTTGTTAAATTGTATAATTGAAGAAAAAAGGAGTAAATAATGGCTGAAGAAACAACAAAAAAAGAAGTCAACATAATAATAATTTCAGATTCTGCTGGGGATACTGCTTTTAATAATGCTGTTGCCGCAGCTGCCCAGTTTCCTGATGCGCAAATTAATTATAGAAGATATCCGTTTATAATTAATAAGGAAAAATTAGAAGAGACCTTTGAAGAAATAGTTCAATATCCAAATTTATTGCTTATTTATAGTCTGGTAAAGGATGAAATGCAAATACCAGTTATTAGGTTTGTCAGAGAACATCATATTCAGAGTGTGGATATTTTATCTCCTGCGATCGAATCGATTCAAAAATTAACTGGTTTGAAACCACAACAAAAAATAGGTGCCCAGCATAAAATGAATCAAAAATACTTTGATCGCATTTCAGCTATGGAGTTTGCAGTTATGTATGATGATGGCAAAGACCCTAAGGGTTTTTTAGAAGCTGATGTCGTACTTTTGGGAGTATCGCGTACATCGAAAACTCCCTTATCATTGTTTTTAGCTAATAAAAATCTCAAGGTCGCAAATCTGCCATTAGTTCCAGATACCCATATCCCGAAAGAAATATATCAAATTGATCCTAAAAAAATTATTGGTTTGACAAATGACCTTTCTGTGTTAAATGAAATCAGACGTGAAAGAATGATTTCCTATGGTTTAAATCCCGATACTTCCTATTCTAATATCGATGCGATAAAAAAAGAATTGGATTCAGCACAAAAGCTTTATGATCAGCTTGGTTGCTTTGTAATAAATGTTGCTCACCGTTCGATCGAAGAGACTGCAGCAATTATCATGAACCACTTAGGAGTTCAAAAATAAAAGCAAATAGGGCCTCTAATTAAGGCATTTATGTTTAAATAAAAATTAAAGAGGTGAAATAAATGAGTAAAAATGAGCAAATGGGTAATTTGGATACTGCAATATTTGCTGGCGGCTGTTTTTGGTGTATGGTAAAACCTTTTGATTCTCTACCTGGCATTAAAAAAGTAATTTCGGGTTATACAGGTGGAAATGTGCCAGATCCGACCTATGAACAAGTATGTACAGGTGAAACGGGACACACTGAAGCTGTTGAAATCACTTATGATCCTGAGGTTATGTCTTATGAAAAGTTGCTTGACTATTATTGGCAAGTAACTGATCCAACAGACGCATCCGGACAATTTCAGGATCGCGGCGATAACTATCGTCCAGTTATCTTTTATAATTCTTCTGCTCAAAAAGAAGCTGCGGAGAAGTCAAAAAGAGCTCTCCAAAATAGTAGCAGGTTTGATGCGCCAATAGTTACAAAAATTGAACCAGCGAAGCCATTTTATCCTGCTGAAGATTATCATCAAGATTTTTACAAAAAAAATCCAAGACGCTATGCTCTTGAAGAATCAGGCGGTAGAGAGGAATTTATTAAAAAGCATTGGCAAAATTAAACCAAGTTAGATTAAAAACCTCTTTAAATTTCACGTAAATGTGTTAGTATACTTAAGAAAAATACTAGTTTTTATATTTTATATAGAAACTAGTATTTATTATTTTTAATTAGCATTTTTTCGAAAAGGAAATATTGAATAATGGATCAGCTTGACGCATTTAATCGGCGGTATAATCTACTCTCTAAAATTTCTGCCTCATTTTTCTATTCTTTAGCCGTAGCTGTGGCTTTAAATTTCTTCTGGACGCCAGGACACATGTATTCTTCAGGAATAACTGGTTTTGCCCAGTTAATCAATACTATGAGCGAACGGTATTTACCCGTTACTCTATCAACTTCTGCTTTGTATTTTGTATTGAACTTGCCTCTGCTTTTGCTTGCCTGGATAAAGATTGGACATAAATTTACGTTTTTTACAATCATTACAGTCATACTTGGATCAATTATGATGCGAGTAGTACAACCGATTAACATGCACATTGATCCACTTGTCTGTGCGATTTTTGGTGGTATGATCAATGGCCTGGGTACAGGTTTTGCGCTTAAGAACGGTATATCAACAGGTGGACTTGATATCATAGGTATAGTCATTCAGAGAAAAACAGGAACCAGTTACGGTAAAATCAGTATCTTAATTAATTTAATAATTATAGCTGCTGCTGGATTTGCTTTTGGTTGGACGCGTGCATTATATTCAGCTTTAACTATTTTTATTAACGGACGCGTAATCGATGCCGTCTATACGCAGCACCAGAAGCTGCAGGTTACCATCGTTACAGAACAGCCTCATGCTATTATTGATGGCATTCAGGAAAAAATGCACCGTGGTATTACCATTTTTCATGATGTTGAAGGGGCATACAGTCATAATGAGAAAAAAGTATTGATCACTGTTATTGACCGCTATGATATGTATGATGTTTTACATATTGTTAAAAAAAGCGATCCGTATGCCTTCATGAGCGTTACCGAAGTCGAGCGGGTTTACGGCAGTTTCAAGGAACAAGAAATAGTTTAGTAGTTACTCAAAAAGAACATGACTAATAATAGCCATGTTCTTTTTTACATAATTTTTATTATTTAAAGAGTTTTTTATATTCTCCGTAACCTTTTTGTTCTAATTGCTCATAAGGGATGAACTCCAAAGCTGAAGAATTGATGCAATATCTAAGTCCGCCTTTATCAGACGGGCCATCATCAAATACATGCCCTAAATGCGAATCTGCATCTGGACTCTTGACCTCAGTTCTTTCCATATTATGGGACTGATCACGGTGGTAAACTAATTTTTTAATCGGACGTGTAAAACTAGGCCAGCCGCATCCCGCATCATATTTGTCTTCACTCGAAAATAATGGCTCTCCTGATACAATATCAACATAAATTCCTTTTTGATAAAAATCATCGTATTTCCCTTTGAATGGGTAATCAGTTGCAGCTTGTTGAGTCACTTGATATTGATCGGGAGTTAACTGCTTTAGTCTCTTATCTTTCTCATTTTGATCCATAAATCACACACTCCTTAGTTTGATATATTCAATATAACAAAAATAAATAGTATTCACTAACTATAAACTCACTAAAATAATACTTTTTCTTAATTTTATTTATGGTCAGGCTAGGTTATAATATGGTTTCAAGAAAAATAGGAAGGATCTTATTATGCCACATTTAGCAAAAAACTTATCTGCAAAAATAAATTCTAAAATTAGAAATTTGCCTAATTCTGAAATCAGATCTTTTAGTCAAAAAATTTCTCAAATTCCTGGGATAATAAAATTAACTATTGGTGAGCCAGATTTAAATACTCCTGAGCATATAAAACGAGCGGCAATTAATGATATTAATAGAGATGACTCCCATTATGCGCCAGAAGCTGGCAAAGAAAAATATTTAAATTCCGTCAGCAAATATTTAAAAAAGAGTCTGGGTGTAAGCTATGATCCTAAAAGTGAAATTTGTGCTATTGTAGGTGTCTCAGAAGGACTAAACATTGCTGCCATGGCTTTGCTAAACCCGGGAGAAAAAATCATTGTTCCCACTCCGGTTTGGGAAGTTTATTTTGGTATTATAAAAATGGCTGGTGGTATACCTGTACAAGTTGATACTTCTGCTGATAATTTTCTTTTAACTGCCAAAAAGCTGACTGAAACGCTTGAAAATGAAGGCAAAGGAGCAAAAGCCGTTATTATTACTGACCCTTCTAACCCAACAGGCCGAGTATACTCAGAACAAAACTTGCAAGAGCTTGCAGACGTTATCACTAAATACGATATATTTGCTGTCAGTGATGAAATCTATGCGGAATTAATTTATGGTGAAAAAAAGCATTACTCTCTGACGCAGATTATTCCGGAAAGAACTGTTTTGTTATCGGGGCTGTCAAAAAGCGTCGCAATGACCGGCTGGAGAATTGGTTATATCGCCGGGCCTGCCGAGTTAATGAAATCAATGATAAAAATACATTCATTTTTGATTTCTTCTGTAACTGATAATGTTCAGATTGCGGCGTCAGAGGCATTAGATCATGGTGAACAAGACTATATTGATGCTAGAGAAAAGTACCAAAAGCGTTTACATCTTCTTGAAGATGGTCTAAAGAAGAATGGCTATACTATGGCTACACCAGAAGGAGCTTTTTATATTTTCGCTAAAATACCAACTAAATTTGGCTGTGACGATGTCTCCTTTGCTAAAGATCTAGCTGAAAAAGCCAAAGTTGGGGTGACCCCCGGCAGTTTCTTTGGTGCTGGAGGTCATGGATACGTTCGCTTTTCATATGCATCTTCTGAAGAAAAGCTCAAAGTGGCTATTAAGCGCATCTCTGAATACACTAATAATAACTAAAAAAGCTAATTTCTTGGGGTTTTCAACCTCAGTAGTTTAAAATTTAAAGAGTAGTCGTTTATATTTTTAAGAAGAGAAAGGGTTAAGATTATGCAAGTAACAATGAAAAATGAACCTCTGTCAACAAATGGTGAACCACCAAAAGTGGGAGAAGAATTACCAAGTTTCAAGGTAAAGCAGGCAGACGGTTCTATTGTTTCAATGGAAGAATTAGTTGACAAGCCTACTTTAATCAGTGTGGTGCCTAATATCAATACTAGCGTTTGCAGTATTTCTACTAAAAAGTTTAACGGTGAAGTTGATAAGTTTAACGGTATCAATTTTTATACTATTTCTACCAATACTCCAGAAGAGCAGAAAAACTGGTGTGCAGCTGAAGGCGTTTCAAAGATGAAACTCTTGTCTGATGATTCTTTTGATTTTGGTAAAAACATGGGCTTATTTATTGAAGCTAATAACTTAGATTCCAGAAGCGTTTGGATCGTTGATGCAGATAAAAAAGTTTTGTACCAAGAACTTATTCAGGAATTAACTAACGAGCCCAATTACGATAAGGCTTTAGATTTTTTACAGAGTTTAAAATAAACTAGTTAAAAGCGGTTAAGGAAATGATTTCCTTAACCGCTTTTTTTACTTTAAAAAACAGGTTTATCAAGTACAATCCACTTATCAAAAGTTTGATCTGCTAAATCAAAATTGTCTGGGTTTAATAAAAATTGTTTAGCTTTAACTACTAAAGGCGAAGAATTTCCAATACTTATCTTTGCTAATGGTATCCTGATTGCTCCTAAAGAATCTTGCCCTGTGAACTGCTTGGCTTCAGTCTGCAAATTACCACTAAACTTATTGATTCTATAAAAAACGCAAATATGTTGATTAAAATGCCATTGTTCATAATCCCAAGGGTATTTAAACGAAGTAACACCAATTTGCCTGTAATCTTGAACTATTAAGCCTGTTTCTTCATTTACTTCACGCTTAACTGCATGCTTTAATGATTCCCCGTCTTCTAAACTACCTCCTGGTAAGTCATAGCGATTTATATAAGGTCCATCCTCTTTTTTGATTACAACTAGATTTTGCTGATCACCAATAATGCCATAGCAACCAAAAGCCCGGTGAAATTTATCAGTCATATGATTTCCTCCTAACTCAGGTCAATTTTTTAACAATAAGTGAACAAAATAGCATGAAGAGCATAATTCTTCATGCTATTTTGATATTTGTTTTATCTTTAATCCCAACTGGTATTTTGTGCAGCATCTTTTTCAGCTTGTACTTTCAAGTTTGCTTCAATTTTAGCTACATCGTCTTGATACTTATCTTCGACCTCAATGCCCAAATCAGTTAATTGTTGTTCAGATACAGGAGCAGGTGCATGCATCATTGGTTCTGAAGCATTGGCATTTTTCGGGAATGCCAATACATCACGGATATTATCTTTTTCAGCAAGCAGCATTGCAAAACGGTCAAGCCCGATGGCAAGTCCAGCATGTGGTGGGAAGCCCATATCCAAAGCTTCAAGAAGATAGCCAAATTGTTCATAGGCTCGTTTTTTGGTAAAACCAAGTGCCTTAAACATTTTTTCCTGAATTGAACGCTTGTGAATACGGATTGAACCTCCACCCAATTCATCACCGTTCATAACTATATCATAGCTGCGAGCGTGAGCTTTATGCGGTTCAGTATCTAGTAATTTAATACCTTCATCATCAGGCATAGTGAATGGATGGTGTGCTGCAATCCATCTACCAAATCCTTCATCATATTCAAATAATGGCCAATCAATCACCCAGACAAAGTTAAATACATGTTTTGGAATAATATTTGTTTCTTTAGCGAATTCACGACGCAAATGGTCAAGCGAGTCGCAGCAAACTTTCCATTTGTCAGCAATAAATACGACTAATTCGCCGCCTTGCAAGTTAAATTCATTGATTAAAGAAGCTTTATTTTCATCAGTTAAGAATCGAGAAATTGGACCAGAGAACTCACCATCTTCAAATTTGACCCAAGCCAAACCTTTTGCATGGTAGCGCTTAATATAGTCCTGCTTTTTCTCAATTTGTTTACGAGAGTATTTTTGAGCACCATCTTTAACTGCAATCCCTTTAACAAAGCCACCATTGGCAATTGCACCAGAGAAGACTTTAAAAGCACTATCCTTAAAGATTGGACTTAAGTCGTGAATCAACATGCCAAAACGGGTATCTGGCTTATCTGTACCGTAATTGTTCATTGAATCTGTCCAGGAAATGCGATCAATTGGAGTTTTCAGATCAATTCCCATTACGTCTTTCATGATTTTCTTGAGCAAGCCTTCAGTGTAGTCTTGTACCTGCTGCTCATCGGTAAAAGAAGTTTCCATATCAATCTGAGTGAATTCAGGTTGTCTGTCACCACGCAAATCTTCATCGCGGAAGCATCTTGCCAATTGATAATATTTATCAAAGCCAGCTCCCATCAATAATTGCTTGAAAAGCTGGGGAGATTGTGGCAGAGCGTAAAAACTGCCAGGATAAATCCTGGATGGTACCAAATAGTCACGAGCACCTTCAGGTGAAGACTTTCCTAAAATTGGTGTTTCAATATCAATGAAACCATTTTGATCAAAAAATTCATGTGTTGCTCGTAAAATTTTTGACCGTAAAATGATAGCATTTTGCAAGTTGGGTCTACGCAAATCCAAATAGCGATACTTTAGCCGAGTCTGTTCGGCAACTTCAACATTATCTTTAACTTCAAACGGCGGATTCTTGGCTTTGTTCAACACATTGATTTCTTTAGCCTCGACTTCGACTTCTCCCGTTTTCATGTCAGGATTAATACTTGAACGCTTAACTACTTTACCTTTAACCTGAATTACATATTCATTTCCTAGTGAATCTGCAATAGCCATTAACTCTTGGCCTGAATCATGATTAACTACAACTTGGACAAGACCTTCTCGATCGCGTAAATCAATAAACACCAGATTACCTAGATTTCGCACACGTTGTACCCAGCCGTACAAATTTACACTCTGATTAATAAATTTTGCTGTGATATTACCACAATAGTCAGTTCTTTTTTCCATTTTTTATTCCTTTAATTGTTTCATTACCGCATTCATATCTTCAAGATCGTTGAAATTAAACTTAAATGTTTTAGCATCAGAAAGTCTCTTAACATTTAAAACACTGGCAGCTAATTCTTTATCGCCAAGAGTAATAACGTATTTAGCTTTAGCTCTATCCGCTTTTTTGAATTGAGCTTTTAACTTCTTTTGATCAACATCATATTGAACTTTCAGACCTTGCTTACGCAATAAACGAGCAATTGCAACCGTTTTTACTTCTGTTTCTTGACCGATATTGGCAATAAAGAAATCAATGCCCTGATCTACAAAAAGCTCGGGATTTTGTTTTTGTAATACCAGCATCAAACGTTCTTCTCCAATGCCAAAACCAACGGCTGGAGTACTTGGCCCGTCAAATTCCTCTACTAGGTTATCATAGCGACCGCCGCCAAGGATTGTTGAAGCAGATTCCCAAATGCTTTTATCTTCAACCATGAATTCAAAAATGACACCGGTATAATAATCAAGTCCACGAACTAAATCATTATCAATCACATAATTAATCTTTAATTGATCCAGCATTTTTAAAATTTGGTCAAAGTTTTCTTTTGATTCTTGATCCAAATAATCAACTATTTTAGGCGCATCTGGTAAAAACTGCTTATCCTGTTCATCTTTAGAATCTAGAATGCGCAAAGGATTCTTTTTTAGCCGTCTTTTTGAGTCATCAGAAAGCTGGTCTCTAATTGGTTTAAAATAATTAACCAATGCATCATGATAATCTTGACGAACTTGTGCATTACCCAGCGTATTAATATGTAACTCATAATTTCTCACACCAAGTTTGGCTAATAAATCATGAGCCAGAACAATTGTTTCTACGTCTGCCAAAGGATTTGCGGAGCCAAAACTCTCGATGCCAATTTGGTGAAATTCACGTTGGCGCCCTGCTTGAGGCCTTTCATAGCGAAATGTCGACTCAATATAATAAACGTTTAAAGGCTTGGCAATTTCTGGTGCGTAAAGCTTATCTTCGACGTAGGCACGCACAACTCCAGCTGTCCCTTCAGGTCTTAAGGCAATGTGTCTGCCACCTTTATCATTAAAATCATACATTTCTTTTTCAACAACATCAGAAGTTTCACCACTCGAGCGCGAAAAAACATTATAGTTTTCAAAACTGGGTGTCCGAATCTCGCGATAATTTGCTTGTTTAAAAAAGTCACGCAATATTTGTTCGACTTTTTCCCATGATCCAGATTCATCTGGCAAAATATCAACTGTTCCTTTAGGTCTTTGAACTCTCATTTAATCATCCTTTTAATAAAAAAACGTCCTTGAATAAATCAAGGGCGCTCTGATTTAGCACGGTACCACCTTTTACCTGCTGCGAATAACGCTCGCGAGGCGCTCATTATCTGGTAAAGGGGTCACAGTTAGTTTTTTCCCCACCTTTTCACCAAAAACAGGCGGTCTCTGAATAAAAATACTAAACTTCAGTCTTTGTCATTGATAATTCTTTTTTAGAATATAGTTTTCACAGTTAAAAGTCAACCTGTAGTACTACTATGCATGATATTTACAGATCCAACACGATTGTGAAAGGTCCGTCATTTTCTAAATCAACCTGCATGTCAGCACCAAATTCACCTGTTTCTATAGTTAAACCCAGTTTCTCCAATTCTTTATTGAACTGTTCCCATAACTCTTTTGATTTTGGTGGTCTCATAGCTTTAATAAAACTTGGTCGATTACCCTTTTTGGTATCTGCTAGTAAAGTAAACTGACTAACACTTAATATTTGTCCGCCAACATCTTTAATTGCTAAATTAGTTTTACCATTTTCATCTTCAAAGATACGCATTTTAGCAATTTTAGCAGCGGCTTTTTTAACAGTATCGGCTTCATCGCCTTCTTTTAACCCGATCAGCAATAATAAACCCTTACGGATCTGTCCTACAGTATTTCCCGCAATTTTTACACTAGCCCTGTTAACTCTTTGAATCACAACCCGCATTAATTATCAGCCCTCCTTGTCTGGTATACGTCTGGTATATCCCTTAACTTGGTCAAAATTCCATCTAATTGAGCTGAATTGTTGACTGCCACTGTAGCATATATATGTGCAATATTATTTTCGTTGACTTTGCCTGAGATATTATTAATATTTGGGGTTAACGTGTTCAACTTTGTAATGACATCTGTAAGTAATTTACCACGATTGTAGCCGAAGACTTCAATATTAGCATTAAATGCTTGCGCACTGTTTTCAGCAACATTTTCCCATTGAACTTCAATCAGCCTGCCCTTACTTTCGTCATTATTTACTATATTGCGACAGTCTGTTCGATGAATTGTCACGCCCCGGCCTTTAGTAACATAGCCGACAATCTCGTCTCCTGGAACTGGATTGCAACACTTGGCCAAATGAAGCATCAAGTCACTTATGCCCTGAATCATGACACCATTTTTGTGCTTGATCTTCATTGCCTTAGAATCTTTTTTACTTGGTGGATTTTCCGAAACTGCTTTTTGTCCTGAATTCAGAATTTCTTCTTCAAGCTGCTTTTGCTTCTTCTTTTCATTCTCGCGGCGTATATCCGCAGTTAATCTGTTAACCACACCAATCGCGGAGAGATCACCAAAACCAATTGAAGCATACATTTCATCTGCTGTGTGATAATTTATTTGCTCCAATAGTGGCTCAATATGTTCTTTTGACATAAATACTTTGGGTGAAAGTCCTTGCTCACGCAGTTTGTCGGCAACCATTTGCTCGCCCTGCTCAATACTATGGTCACGATCAAGATTTCTAAAGTATCTGCGAATTTTGTTTCGTGCGCGCGAGGTCTTAACTAAATCAACCCAGTCGCGTGAAGGGGTAGCATTCGACTGCGTCATTATTTCAATGACATCGCCATTTTTCAGTTTATAATCAAGAGGTACTAATTTACCATTGACTTTGGCTCCGACTGCATGACTACCCACTTGAGTATGAATCTCATAAGCAAAATCTAAGGTAACTGACCCTTTTGGCAGTTCATAAACTTCACCTTTAGGAGTGAAAACATAAACGCGATCAGAGAAGATTTCGCTTTTAACGCTTTTCATGAATTCGTCAGCATCTGAAGTTTCATCTTTTAATTCTAAAATTTCACGGACCATATCCAACTTTTCATTTGAACTGGTTTGTTCTACACCTTTAAAATTTCCCCTCTTATATGCCCAGTGAGCAGCCACACCGTATTCAGCAACTTCATGCATTTGTTCGGTTCTGATTTGTATTTCAAGAGGTCTGCCACCAGGACCAATAATAGTGGTATGAAGCGACTGGTAGCCGTTGACCTTGGGAACAGCAATATAGTCCTTAAACCGGCCAGGCATCGGTTTCCATTTAGTATGAACTGCTCCTAAAACTGCATAACAGTCTTTAACCGTTTTAACAATCACGCGCACTGCCAACAAGTCATAAATTTCATTAAAATCTTTATGCTTGTTGACCATTTTTTTATAAATAGAATAAATATGCTTTGGTCGACCATATATTTCGTACTTAATGCCCAGGCTATCCAAACTTTCCTTAAGTGTCTTGATTGCATCTTGGATATATTTTTCCCTTTGGCTGCGTTTAAGATTCATTAAATTAACAATGCGATAATATGCCTTGGGATTCAAATAATGAAAACTCATATCTTCAAGTTCCCATTTAATTGTTCCGATACCCAAACGATCAGCTAAGGGAGCATAAATATCCATAGTCTCAGATGCAATTCGGCGCTGCTTATCAGGGCGCAAATGCTCTAAAGTATGCATATTATGCAGTCTGTCAGCTAATTTGACCATAATCACACGAATATCTTTTGCCATTGCAATTAACATTTTTCTGTGATTTTCAGCCAAAAATTCTTGATGCGATTTATACTGGTATTTATTTAATTTAGTGACACCATCAACTATAAAAGCAACATCTTTACCAAATTTTTCCTTAATATCATCATTAGTGACTGGCGTATCTTCTACTGTATCATGTAGGAATCCTGCTGCAATTGTATCCGGATCAAGACTCAGTTTTGCAAGAGTACCGGCAACTTGGGTAGGATGAACGATATATGGCTGACCGGAGGCTCTTTTTTGATCTTTATGGGCATTTGCAGCAAATTTATATGCTTTTTCAACAAATGCAATTTGATCATCATTCATATATTTTTTACAGGTATCTATCACCTGTTCATGTGTCATTTCAATGTACTTTGACATAGAATATCGCCCCTTCTAGCACTATCCGTAAATTTGATTATCCATTAGACCAAATATTTCCAAAATGAGATAAATCAATGCAAACAAAAAGTTATAATTAGCATATTTCAATAAAACAATTAAGCAAAAACAGCCTGGCAAAAATAAGAGCCAATAGTGCCTTAATTTAAGTGCTTTAATCAATTTGCCAATGTGATAGCTAATTATGCTGTTGAGTATTATAAATAACAGTCCCACGCGATAAATAGTTCCTATAGAAAACAGGCTAAATATGAGTGGCAAAATCATGACTAATATACTCCAGCAAATTACAGGCGTAATTTTGTAGCTATTTAACTTTTTAAAAAAAGGAATATTTTTTAGTTTATCAATCAACTTGTTAGTTCCTTACTAATTTAATTATCTATTATAACTCTATTCAGTTATCTTTTCTTTCAATAATTAACCCAATCCAACGTCCTTGTTGCATTGATAATATAATTTGGAATCCATTTGCAGTTAAAGCTGTCTTGATTTTTTCTATCTGGTCACAATCTATCCCAGAAAAAATCACTTTTCCATTAGAGTTTAAATGCTCATTCAATTCTGGAATCAAATCAAGTAAAATTTCAGCTAAAATATTTGCTACAATAATATCATATTTACTTTTGACTTGATTTAATAAGTTCGTCTTCTGCAGTTTTATATTATTTAAATTATTTAAAGATATATTTTCATTAGCAGCAGTTATTGCCTCATCAGATATATCTGTCGCTAAAACTGAGCTTGCTCCTAAGACAGATGAAGCAATAGCTAAAATTCCAGAGCCTGTGCCAACATCACAAACAGTCTCTGGTTTGACTAAAATCTGTTCCAGTCCTAACAGTGCCAATTGAGTAGTTTTATGTGAACCAGTTCCAAATGCCAAACCTGGGTCAAGTTTGATTATGTTTTGGTCTTTAAAAGCTGGCTGATATTCTTCCCATTCAGGTACTATTGCCAAGTGCCTGGAAAAATCAATTGGATGATAAAATTTTTGCCACACTGTATTCCAGTCTTCATCTTTGATATAAGAAGCAGTAACTTTAGCCTGACCTATTTTCAAACCGTAACCCTCTAATTCAGACAGTTTTTTTTGGTACTTTTTAACTAATTCTGCCTGATCCTGTTCCATATCAAAATATGCTAAAAATTCCAAATCTTCAGGTAAGTCTTTTATTTCGTCAAGTTTAACAATTGTTGAATCAGATTCCCAACCAGCTTGTTCAAAATCTGAACGTTTCCGTGTTTCAGTGCCCAAACACTTTAGTACATCATGACTATATATATTTAATGCATCTTCAACTTCATGACTAGTTTCTATTTTAATAATTAACAATTTCATTATTTTTTTAACTCCCTTTTATTTTCCCTTTTATCAATGCTATCATTAAAAAGGTGATCATTATGTCAAAAAAGAAAAATAAGATTGAAAAGACGCTTGTCGAAAAAATATTAGATAGGAATAAAATACTATATCGACAAGCAGAGTTTGCTACACATGAAGATTCAGGTGGTGTGGCAAAAATGGATACATCCATTTTAAACGAGAATGAACATTTGGTCTATAAAACTTTGGTGTGCTGTGGAAATAAGACGTCGACTTTAGTAGCGGTAATACCAGTAACCGAGCATTTGAGCATGAAAAAACTTGCCAAAAACTCCGGTAATAAAAAATGTGAAATGTTGCCTCTGAAAGATTTAGAAAAGACTACCGGTTATGTACATGGGGCTAATACTCCCATTGGCATCTATTTTAAACATCATTTTCCTATTTTTCTTGATAATAGCATGATCAGCGAAAATGAAATTGCTGTTTCCAGTGGCAAAATTGGCCGGAGCGTGTTTTTAAATCCTCAAGATTTGCAAAAAATCACACATGCAAAATTTTGTGATTTACTTGAATAAAAGCAGAATTTAAATTTCGTATCCCGAAAATTTTTCTTCTAAAGAGTTGCTTAAGTTATAGTATTAAACCGTTCTTTCTAATATAATTAAAACAAATAAAAAGTATAAAGAATAGGAAAAAACAAATGACATTGTTAACAGATGAACAACTTGCGAACATCGCACACGACTATTTTTTGAGCAAGCTGAACATTGCAGAAATCTCGAAAAAGTATAATCTCTCCCGCTATCTTATAGCTAAAGCAATAGATGAAGCTGAAGATAAAGGAATAGTAAAAATCAGTATTTATCAAAGCCCCAAGCGATCACAAAAACTTGAGCGTGAATTTCAAAGGCTTTTCGGTTTGAAAGAAGTTTATATTTTAGAAGATAAAGAAACCAAAAACCAAGATAATGAAATGATTGTTAACTATGCAGCTAAGCAAATACAAAATTACATTAATTCAGCTCATGTTGTCGGCTTAACTTGGGGAACTCTCTTAAGAGACATTATTGATGATTTTTCAGCAGAAACACGTGATGATTTGACTTTTATACAATTGTTAGGTCAAGTGGTAAACGCAAGTAAACGTAAACAACCTCTAATTCAACATGCAGCTAATAAGTTCAGCGCAAAATGTCTCACTTTTCCTGCTCCTCTTTATGCTATTGATCCCACTTTAGTAAAAAAGGTTCATAAAGAACCGTACTATGAATACATAGAAAAATATTTTTCTCAGATTGACCTGGTATTTGCAAGCATCGGAACAATGCAATCATTAGAATCCGGTCAATTCTTTATGGACTATTATGCAGATAAACTTTTCCCTGGTCTTAAGAAAAATCAATTAGCGGGAATTATTTTTGGTAGACCTTATGATATTAAGGGACGCTTTTATAGTCCCATTGAGCCACATATTTCAGGAATCAGCCTTTCCAATATTTTTGCAATTCCTGATCGCTTTGTCATAGTCAGGAATCGCTTTAAAGAAGACGCTCTTTTAGGAGCTTTAAGAACAGGAGTAATTACCCACTTAATCACTACTAGTGGAATAGCAGAAAGAGTTTTACATAAGAATAATACTCTCTAGTTTTAATTAGAGGATATCTCCTGCCTATACAAATTGGTGATATAATCTTGTAATTCCGTGACTGAATGTCTTCTTGAACGAGCACATTCTTTAGCAGGTCTTGAACATAAAAAACATTTACGAACGGGCATACCTAATTCTTTGCGGGATATAGCCTGTTTTTGTTTATTAATTAAAACATCAGCATCAAAAAGTCGATTTATTTTTTTATGATCCTCAAATTCAACTGCTTTTTCTTTTACAACTCTGTAGTTACAATTGACAAGGTAAAAATTTTCGGGGCCTGTCACCTTTTCCCAATGTTCATAAAGAATAAAAGGTAAATTACTACTTTGAAAAACTGTCTCTAAGTCAAAAATACCTTCGGCAAATATTTTCTCTAAATAACGATTGTTTTTAATAGGACCTGGTATGTTCAATTTAACATCCAATAATGTTGTCTCTGGGAACTTTTGCAAGATTTGTTGTTGAAGTTTGACACGTTCATCTTTATTTTGCAGTACATCGGTTATACTCTGAGGCTGACCCACATTAAAAATTGATTTTATCATTCTGGTATTCACTTCTTTTATATTATAACTAAAAAATGTGAGAACAAGTTCCAGCTCATTCTCACACTTTTTTTAAAAAAATAAATGATTAGTCTTTTACCTGCTTAATAGTATCAATAATTGTGCCGTCTCGATACTGAATTAAAGCAACAGTGCGATCAGTATATGCCAGTGGTTTTGGTACCCCAACCTGCTCTTGAGCCATTTTTTGAAGTTCCTTAATTTCAACCACATTGAGTTCTGGAACCTTGGCAAAAGCATCTATGAGATCCTTACGACGTGGATTAATTGCAATTCCTCTTTCAGTTACCAAAACATCAATTGAATCACCAGGAGTTACAACTGTTTCAACTGCTGGAACAACAGTCGCATTTCGTCCGCGTACCAATGGAGCAGTAATAATAGTCATTTTGGCTGCAGCTGCATCTTGGTGACCACCAATAGCACCACGGATAACACCATCAGAACCGGTCATTACGTTAACGTTGAAATCTGTATCAATCTGTAAAGCCGAAAGAATAGCAACATCTAAATTATTAACTACTGCCCCTTTATTGTGAGGATCGGCGTACCAAGATGCATCAATCTCTTGTTGATTTTTATTCTTAGCCATTGATGCAGCAGCACCTTTATCAAAATCCTGCACATCCATAATTTTTTTGACCAGGCCTTCCTCAAGTAGGTCGGTTGTGGGCTTGGTAATGCCACCTAGAGCAAACGATGCTGTGATGCCATCTTTTAACATTGATTCTCTTAAATATCTGGTCACAGCAAGAGCAGCTCCGCCAGATCCTGTCTGAAAAGAAAATCCTTGCTTATAATAAGGTGAATTAGTAATTACCTGATTAACGGTTTGCGCAATCTTCAGCTCTTTTGGATCTTTAGTAAAACGAGTCGCTCCTGAACCAATTTTATCCGCGTCACCTATTTGATCAACCTTAACAACGTAATCGACCTGAGTTTGTTTAATAGAAGCAGGAGTATTTGGATAATCAACAATGTTGTCTGTCAATAAAACTACTTTATCCGCATATTGAGAGTCAATCAATGCGTAACCTAAAGAACCGAATACAGCATCTCCTTCTTGACCATTAGCATTTCCTGCAGGATCAGAATTGGGAACACCTAAAAAAGCAACATCAATTTTGATTTCTCCTTCTTCAATTGAACGAGCCCGATTGCCGTGAGAACGGAAAATTACCGGATTCTTAAGTCCACCGTGGGAAACAAAATCCCCTAAGCTGCCTCTCATTCCAGAAGAAGTAATATTGGTAATGACACCCTTTTTAATTGCTTCAATTACTTTTTCATTCATAACACCAGTCAAAGAAGAAGGAGCTAAAGTCAGATCTTGATAACCCATTTTAATAATTAAATCCATTACTTTGTTAAAAGCAAAATCGCCATTTCTAAAGTGATGGTGAAACGAGATAGTCATACCATCTTTTAGCGTCTTTTTGATAACTTCTTCTAAAGAATCGACCACTTTTGATTCGCCGGTGGTAACTTGCACTTTGGGTGCAACTCTCTTTACTTCAGGATTGCCAACTACAACAGACTTAAATGGTTTTAGATTCATATCAGTCATCAAATCATCTGGCAAATTGCGCTTTACTTTATTCTCCAATGTAATTACCCTCCTCATCAATTAAATTCGAAGCTTTTGCTGTTTCAATAACGCGATCAGCTTTTTCAACTACAGGTTTGTCAACCATCTTGCCGTTCATCGAAATTACTCCAGAACCCTTTGCTTTTGCTTCCTGAATTGCATTTTGCACAGCAAGAGCATTTTCAATTTCGTCTTTAGTTGGGTTGAATACTTTATTAACCATTGGAATTTGACGTGGATTGACCAACGACTTACCATCATAACCAAGTTCATAAATATATTTTGTCTCGCGGTAAAATCCTTCTGTGTCATTCATATTTGAAAAAACTGTATCGAAGGCATAAACATCTGCAGCTCTAGCAGCTTGTAAAACCATATTACGAGCAAATTCAAGTTCACGTCCGTCAGGATAACGGTGAGTGTGCATATCAGCAGTATAATCTTCTCCAGAAACTGCCAAACCCATCATTAATGGTGTGGCCGTTGCAATTTCCGGTGCATTAAGAACACCTTTAGCACTTTCAATCGCAGCCATTACGCCAATAGAGCCTTTTTCGACGCCATATTCTTCTTCTGCCTTTTCCATATCTGCTACTAATTTTTTAATCATTGCAGCTGATTCTGTTTTTGGCAGACGAATAACATCAACTCCTGCTCGCACCATTGCCTTTACATCTTCGTCATAAAAAGGCGTATCTTGCCCATTAATTCTGACAACTACTTCTGCACCACCAAAGTCAACAGTTTTAATAGCATTAAATACTAACATTCTTGCTGCATCTTTTTCAGTTAGAGATACTGCATCTTCCAAATCCAACATAATAGAGTCGGCACCATAGATACCGGCATCCTTAACCATAGCTGGATTATTTCCCGGTACAAACATCATAGTTCGACGCAAACGATTTTTTACGTAAGTCATTTATTGTAGTACCTCCAATCTTGGTTTATCTGTGGTTTCGGTTGCTCTTTGAGCTGCAGCCAATGTACGTGCAGCTATTACGCAGTCAAGTGCACCTTTATCAGTAGCCTTGACTTTTGCATTATCAATTCCGAATTTATTAAGAGTATCAGTTATCACTTTTTTGATCTGATCTCCGTAAGACTTGGCTACTTCTGATTCCAAGTCAATTTCAATACCATTTTGACCAGCTGATACCATTATTTGAATATCTGAAGATTCTAAAGTTCCTGCCACTCCAACAGTCTTAATTTCCATTGATGTTCATTCCTTTCTTTATTCTTTCTTGTAAAATTTGATAGTTTTTATTAATAAAATCAAATGTAGTTGGCGGGACTAAATTTGAAATGTCTTTTAAATTGTCACTTTTGATCAGTTGACGTACACGTGTAGCTGTAATTATTTGATCGTGATTGCAAAAGCGCTTAACAATTTCAATGTCAATTTTGGGACTAAGTGTATTTTTTAAGCTTTGATTATAGAAATTAGTTGTTCTTGAAAATGGTTCAGTACCCAAATAACGCTTTTTTATTGCCAATTTCGGTGCAATAGTATTTTTAAAAATTAATGCATCAATTTCTGTTTGCGTAGCGATCAGTTCATCAGGTGATTTTAAAAAGTATGCTGGAAAAGTTGATTGAGAAACTAAATAGTCTCCACCACTAACTACTAATACATTTTTGTACTCAGATGTGCCTTGTTTTACCAGTTCCATTCTTTCGCTCGTCTTAAATAATGAAGCATCTGTAGCAACAACAAACACATATACCAGATCATTTTCGCTACTAGCAAGTTTTACCAGACCTTGATGACCTAAAGTAAATGGATTAGCGTTCATGACAATTGCTGCAACTTTTTTATGACTTTGGTCTTTTATTCTGGGAATTTTTGCCAAAAAATCCTGAATATTAGGCGTGCCACTCTCTAAAAAAGCTGCTTCATTAGTATGAGCTAGTTCCTTAAATCCCAAATGAGAAAAACTGGCAGAATATTTTGCCTTAGTAAAAACAAACGAATGATAAATATTTTGGCTAAAAAGGTATTCTTGTAAAGCTGATACTATTTGATTAAATCTTGCTCCTTGAACAGATTCATCATTTGAAACTGCGATATATTTGAGAACATTTCCAGCAATGCTACCCGTTCCTACTAATTGACCATCTTCATCTATTAGGCCAACTGTATGATCAATCACAGCAACTTCTCGAGAACTAAAATTATTAATCCCTTGACTAACTAGGAAATTTTGCCACCTTTTTTTTGTTTCTGGTAATCTTAAGAAAAGTTCTACGGTTTTATCCATTTGTCCCATTCTCACTTTGAGTTAAATTTCTTTTAAAAAGTTCATAACTTCTTTATACATGCTCAGAGGCTGCTCAGCCTGAATTAAGTGTCCACAATCTTTAATAACTTTTGCGCTAATTATCACATTTAACCTTTCCATAGCAAAGGCGAAGTGATAATCAAAAAAGGGGGATTTCTGCCCTGCTAAAACGAGCATTGGGATTTTTAAATCAATTAAAACATCTCGCCAATCCTGCTCAGCATGATCTATACGACAAAGATAATTCTCTTCAGCATTATATGGATATTTTTGGGCTTCTATTTTGGCCTCTTTAAACATTTCATCATTAATATGAGTAAAGCTGCCATTGCCAAAATCTGCCTTTAAATAATCCGGGTAATTCTGCCAAGTTAGATCTTTAAAGCCATACTCCCAAGAGCTATCTCGAATCATCTTGGGAGGTTGATCCAAATCAATAATTGCCTTTAGCCTGTCATAGCCAAATAATGAAGCATAAGCCCAAATATTTGCTGCACCCATTGAATTTCCAATAGCGATAATATCTTTCAAATTTAACTTGGTAATCAGTTCCTTTAAATCAGCCGCATGACGACTGATACGCTGGCCTTTATACGTTCTTTGTGAACGTCCCTGGTTACGCGGATCTATTACGATAAAACGATAATCAGCTGCAAAAAGTTTGGCAACTTTTTTCCATAATATTGCGGTGCTTCCTATACCGGGAACTGCCAATATAGGTTGTTTGCTTTCTTCAGTATCATAATACGCTATTCGTATACCATCATTAGTAATAAAGTTTTTCTCTTCAAGCATTTACCAGATTCCAATAATCTTCATCCAGAAAGTTCCAACTAAGCCAAAAATCAATAAATAGATAATTCCTAGGATAAAGTTGTATTTCCACCATTCACCCTGTTTAATGTAACCTGTCGTAGCTAGTATCGAAGCTGGTCCATTGGCATAATGTGTGGTTGAAGCATTAAAGGCTCCTGTAAATGCAAGCAGCATTGCAGAAAGACCCAAAGGAGCACCAGTAGCTACTGCTACTGATAAGAATGGTAAATATAAGGCTGTCATGTGAGCTGTACCACTAGCAAAGAAATAGTGAGTATAAAACATTAATATTACTAAAACCACTAATACTATTTGCCAACTTATACCATGAAGACTTGTTTGAATGGTCTTTGAGAACCAGTCAATAAAGCCAAATGAAATAAGTTTACTTGCCATAAAAATTAAAATTGACAGCCAAGTTAAAATATTCCAGGCACCAGTTTGGTTTAAGGCATCTTTCATGGTTAAAACACCAGTTAACAGCAACAAGCCGACTGCTAGAAAGGCAACAAAAGTTGAATCTAATTGTGGAATATCAAAAACGCCAGATAAAACCCATAAAATTATCGCCAGCAAAAATACCATTGACATAATTTTTTCAGGTTTTGTAACTGGTCCCATCTCCTTTAAATGATCAGTAGCCCATTTTTCAGCATTAGGTGTTTCTTTTATTTCTGGTGGAAAGATTTTATAAATCACAAGTGGAATAACAATAGTTGCAACAAGAACAGGAACTACTGCGGCTGAAAACCAACTAATCCAGGTCATATTGTAATTTTTCTGTGCTGCCATTTGTGAAGCAACCATATTTGGAGCCGCTCCAGTAATGAAGAGAGCAGTCGAAAGAATATTGGCATGAAAAGCCATGAAGCTGAGATAGGCCCCTATTTTCTTTCTGGAAGGATCGTTAGGGTAAGAATCATAATCTTTAGATATTGATTCGGTTACCGGCCAAACGACTCCTCCAGTTCTGGCGCTGTTTGATGGGATCAAAGCTCCTAAAATTAATTCCAATCCAGTAATGGCATAGCCGATGCCAATGGATTTCTTACCGAAACGTTTGATCATCCAATAAGCTATACGGTTGCCCAGTCCAGTTTTACTAATACCATAGGCCATGATGAAAGCCATAGCAATTAGCCAAGAAGCTGAATTGCTAAAGGCACTAAGAATTCCTGTTGTTACTTTGCCTGTTTTAGGATCCACAATGTCCTTGATTGGAGCCAAACCAACTAAAACAGTTACTATAAGTCCAATTAAAGTGGTACCACCAATTGGCAAAGGTTTCGTGATACATCCCACAATAGTTGCTACGAAAATAGCAAACATCTCCCAGGCTGGAGCTGATAAACCTGCAGGACGCAACGGCGTGATGCACCACAGTATAACACCAACAGCAAGGGGCAAAATAAATCCCTTGTAATTAACTTTCTCTAGTGTTTTCATTTTAATTACCTGTAATTTTCCGGGCGATAAATATCGTCGATAATTTCATAATTTTTGTTCTTCAGTTCTTCATCAAGCCAATTTATATTTCCTGTGCCGTCATGAAAACTGGCCGCTTTGGCATCATCTTTTTTGTGAAAATCCTGAACGATCGGAAGCAATTCACTTGCTTCTTCTAAAGCAATCTTAATAACACCATCTGCATCACCTAAAATTACGTCACCAGGATTAACACTTACATTCCCACAAGAAATGGGGACATTTATTTCTCCTGGACCTTCTTTATATGGTCCATCAGGCGTTGTACTAACCGCATAAATAGGCAAATCCCAATTACGCAAACTATCAATGTCACGTATTGGTCCGTCAACTACGACGCCAGCAACATGTCTTTGATCACGCAGCCAAGTCATCATTACTTCACCAATAACAGCCCTGGTATTGTCGTTTTCGTTATCGATCACTACGATATCGCCTTCATGGCAATATTTTAAAGCTGCATAAATAGTCAGGTTATCACCTGGACGATTATGAACTGTAAAAGCTGGTCCACACATTTCTTCATGAGGCTTGGACATAAGCTTAATTCTTGGTGCCATTGCACCTGTTCTATTCATACAGTCAGCCACATTTGATGAGGGCAAATTTTTGTACGCAGCAATTACTTCTTTTTGGGGAAGGTTTCTTTTTAAAAAAATCCTTTTTCCAACCTGCATTCGTCATGCCTTCTTTTTGGTTAATCTAAAGTAATATTATCTAGTACTTCCTGCATTTTTGTAGCTGAATTCAGCATCTTAGCTTTTTCAGCTTCAGAAAGCTTAGTTTCAAGCACCTGACTAATTCCGGTGCCATTTATTACAGTAGGTGTTCCTAGATAAAGCTCATTTTTAATTCCATATTCACCCTTAATTGGTGCTGATAAAGGCAAGGCGATTGATTGATTAGTTAATATAGCATTAACTATCTGGGTTAGCATCATCGCAATGCCATAAAAAGTAGCACCTTTATTTTCAATTATTTTTCCTCCCTTTTTACGAATACCTGATTCTACTTGATCCAGCACAGAGTTGTCAATACCGTCAAAATCTTTGAGTGGCTTGCCACTAACTGTTGACTCATCAAAGTTTTCGAAAGAAGTATCACCGTGTTCACCTAAGACCATAGAGTCAACTTCAGCAACAGGAACATGTAATCTTCTTGCCAAATCAACTTTTAATCGTGCTGAATCAAGGGAGGTACCTGTCCCAATAACCTTATTTTTAGGGAAGCCAGATAATTTCTGGGTCAGCGTTGTTAAAATATCAACAGGATTAGCAGAGACAACAAAAATGCCAGTGAAGCCAGATTCAACTACAGGTTGAATAATGCTCTTTAAAATGGTCACATTTTTATTAACTAGATCCAAGCGGCTTTCTCCCGGTTTGCGCGGAACACCAGCTGTGATTACAACAACGTCAGCATCTTTTGCATCAGAGTATTCTCCTGAATGAATATTACATTCTCCAGTAAAAGGTAATATATCCTCTAAATCCATTGAATCACCCAGTGGACGCTTTTTTACCACATCGCAAATAACCAGCTCGTCAACTCTAGTATGTTGCAATAAATCATTGGCAAAAGTTGAGCCTACTGCTCCATCGCCAACTAGTAAAACCTTTTTATTCATAACGTCATTTCCTTTCAATTTTTAAAAATGTAATCCTTTACATTGATAATTATAAAATTATTTTTTAATTTTTTCAATATTTAAAATAAATAATTTAAATTTTTAATTTTTTAAAAATATAAAATGATTTTCATCTTTCAAATAATATAAAAAAGAGTCTGGGACAAAACTCTAACCTAACTAAAAAAGGCCGACAAATCACGTCAATAAAACGTTGATTTGTCAGTCTTTTTAAATTGTGAAATTTCTTAATTTAACTTCGAAGAGCACTTTTCCCAGACTCATTAAATGATTATTTATATTGTCTTGTGTATTCTGTCATCTGTATACCGGCCTGTCTTCCAAATATCACTGTTTCAGCGATTGAGTTTCCTCCAATTCTATTATTGCCATGCAAACCTCCTGAAACTTCACCTGCGGCATAGAGTCCTGAAATAATATTTCCGTCTGAATCCAAAACTTCAGTTTTTGGAGTTATATGAATTCCACCCATAGTGTAATGAATAGCCGGATTAATATGAATAGCAAAGAAAGGACCTTGCTCAATAGTGCGATCCATTCCAGTAGTTCGCTGATATTCACTATCATTTTTGTTCTTCACAGCTTCATTCCATTTTGAAATTGTTTTCTTTAGATTATCACTGTTAACACCAATGTTTTCTGCTAATTCCTCAATGGAAGATCCTTGATTGACTAATCCTACATGATCATAAAATTCGACAGCGGTGAAATTATTACGGATCGTTTGATCAAACAGAAGATACGCTCCATCCTCATTTAACTTAGTAATTGCATCAGAAACTATTTTTCGTGTGTTAAGTTCATTAACAAATCTTTGACCAGATTTGTTAACTAAAATTGCACCTTCGCCACGTAAACCTTCACCTATTAAATAGACGTGATCAGTATCTGTTTGGGCTGTAGGATGTACCTGAATAAATTCCATTTGCTCTAATTGAGCATCAATTTTGGCTGCTAAATTGAGTCCATCACCTGTAGCTCCAGGTTGATTAGTTGTTTTATAATTTGCGAGATCTGGACGATATTTTTGTATTAAATCTTTTGAAGAGCCAAAGCCGCCTGAGGCTAGTAAAATTGCTGTAGCTTGAACCTTTTTGACTCCTGAATTAGTTTCAACTTCAATTCCTACAACTTTTTTCTGCTTATCTTGTAATAAACTAATTACCCGAGAATTATTAAAAATAGGAATATTTTTTTCTTGAATTTGCTTCAAAGCCCCTGTTACTAAATAACTGCCAACAGGTGCCATTGAGGCAGGCCGGTGAGCCCTCTTTTTACTCATACCACCTGTTATTGTTAGATTTGTAAGCTCAATCCCATGGTTCATTAGCCAGTCAATTGCTACGGCAGAGTGGTCAACGAAATACCTTAAAAGATCGCGATCATTTAGTCTGCCTCCACCTTTTAAAGTCTCCTGATAAAAATCTTCCTTGTTATCTATAATTCCTTCATTAAGTTGAACCAGGCTCTCAGAAGCATTCATTCCTGACGATGCCCTGTTAGTATTTCCACCAAGATCAGCATTTTTTTCAAAAACAGCAACATTGAGGCCTAGTTCTTTTGCCTGAATAGCGGCTGTTAAGCCAGCTCCACCGGCTCCTACGATTACTGCATCATAACGGTCTCTAATTTCTGCACTGCCGTTAGGCGTAAAAACAAATTTACCCATTTATTTTCTCCTCTAAAATTTTAAAAATAATTATTTCTCAGGATTAGTTTGAGATACATTGGTCATCTCCATGTAATCCATCCACTTATCATATTCTTCCTCTGTTAACTTGCCACTTTTTAAAGCTGATTCCTTAAGAGTTGTCCCTTCCTTATCAGCAGTTTGGGCAATTTTCGCAGCTGCATGATAACCAATGTGTGGTGACAGAGCTGTAACAGTCATCAAAGAACTTTCAAGCAAGTCATCCATCTTTTCTGCATTAACTGTTAAGCCTGCTATCATTTTATCAGCAAACCCCATGATAGTACCAGCTAAAATGTCACAAGAATCAAGAAAAGCTGTAATCATTACTGTTTTATAGACGTTCATTTCAAAATTTCCTTGTGAACAGGCAAAAGTAATTGTGGTATCGTTGCCAAAAACTTTTGCAGCTGCCATGGTTACAGCTTCAGCTTGTGTAGGGTTAACTTTGCCTGGCATGATTGATGATCCAGGTTCATTGGCTGGAATGTTGAGCTCGTGATAGCCTGCTCTTGGACCAGAAGCTAAGAATCTAATGTCCTGTGCTATTTTGAACATATCAGCAGCTAAAGTTTTCAATGCACCATGAACAACATCAATTCCAGAATGATGAGCTAAGCCCCAAAACTTATTGGTCTTAACTTTAAATTCATGTCCGTAAACTTGGGATAATTTACCGGCAATTTTTTCAGTCATTCCAGGTGCGGCGTTAAGTCCGGTGCCAACAGCTGTCCCACCTATTGCCAATTCATACAATGTTGGTTTAAGTTCTTGAATATAATTCAAGTCATGTTTTAGTGCAGAAATATAACCTGAAACTTCTTGACCAAAAGTAATTGGTGTAGCATCTTGCAGGTGAGTACGACCCACTTTAACGGTTTTCCAATACTTATTCTGTTTTACTATCAGTTCATCAATTAAATGCTGCACAGCCGGCTCGAGTTTATCCAGGGCTTCAACGGCCACAATATTCATTGCTGTAGGGTAAGTATCATTAGACGATTGACCCCTGTTAACATCATCATTAGGTAAAATATGCAAATGTGGATGCAGCTTGTTGGCTAAATTTGCGACAACTTCATTGACATTCATATTACTTTGAGTTCCAGACCCAGTTTGCAATACATGTAATGGAAAGTCCTTGCGTAGTTCATGGTCATCTAATTTAAGCAAATGGTCAACAGCGTCCTCAATTGCTTGCCCTTTATCCTCAGGCTCATCTCCGACTTCTACATTTGATTCAGCAGCAGCTTTTTTTAAATGCAAAAATGCCCGAATAATTGCAAGAGGCATTAATTCACCACTGGGGAAGTTATTGCGACTGCGTTCCGTTTGCGGTCCCCATAGAGCTTCTTTTGGTATTTTGACAGGGCCGATAGTATCACTTTCAACACGATATTCTTTTTCGCTCATGTTCAGTCTCCTTATTTAATGCTGACATTCTTCTAATAATAAATTTTATATTACTCTTTCACTCATGATACAGTTTTTTTGGACTTTTTTCAATATTTTTAAATAAAAGGGCTGTCATTTTAAAAATTAAAAATTTATTTAAAAAATACAAAAAGCACTCCCAAAGAGTGCTTTATTCTGATTGTTATATTTTTAATGTTTCTGCATTAATAGCTACTATTACCGTTGATAAAGACATCAGAATTGCTCCAACGGCCGGAGATAACAATATTCCCCAAGGAGCTAATACCCCAGCAGCTAAAGGCAATGCAATTATATTGTAGCCGGCTCCCCACCACAAATTTTGAACGGTTTTTCTTTGAGTATGCTGGGCGAGATTCAAAAAACTAATAATGTCAAGTGGCTCACTATTAACCAAAATAACATCGGCAGAATCTACAGCAACATCTGTTCCCGCACCGATTGCAACTCCAATATCGGCTTTTGCTAAGCTAGGAGCATCATTTATGCCATCTCCGACCATCATTACTTTGTTACCTTTTTCTTGCAACTCTGCAACGATTTTCTGTTTGTCAGCCGGCATTAAACCTGAATGAACTTCGGAAATGTTGAGTTTTTGCGCAATATTTTGCGCAACTTTTTCATTGTCGCCTGTAAGCATTACCGGCGTGATATTAAGATCTTTAATTTGCTTAATTAAAGAAGCAGCGTTCTTTTTAATTTCATCACCAACAGCAACATATCCTAAAAGATCATTTCCTTCTACTAAATAACTTGAAGTGTAGTTTAAAGCATCTATTTTGGGAAAATGGTTAACTAGCTTTCTAGCAGCTTTTTCGTTCACCAGCTGAAATTCCTTGCCATTTAAAGTACCAGAGACCCCTTTACCATCTAAAGTCTTACTATTCGCTAATGAATAAAGTTTCATATTTTTTTCTTTAGCAAATTGTAAAATGCTTTGAGCAATCGGGTGATTAGAATCCTGCTCAAGGGAAGCAATAAGTCTAATTACTTCATCAGCACTATAATTTTTAGCCAAACTATCATATTTTCGTACTTGAAATTTTCCTTCAGTTAAAGTTCCAGTTTTGTCTAAAAGCAAATAATTAATTTTTGAACTAACACTGATGACATTGCGATTTTTAATTAATAAACCATTTTTGGCACCAATTGAGGTACTCTTTGCATTTACCAGTGGAATAGCAAGTCCCAAAGCATGGGGACAGGCAATAACTAAAACGGTTACCATTCGCTCTAGACCACCAGCTATACCACGTAAACTTGTCCAAACCAAAAAAGCAATAATACCAAAAGTTAGCGCTGCATAAAACAACCAACTGGAAACCCGATCTGCCAAATTTTGTAGTTTGGACTTATTCATCTGAGATGACTGAACTAGTTTATTGACACTGGCTAAAAAGCCGGAATTAGCAGAATTAGCAACCTTAATTGTTAATGTTCCAGAACCGTTAATTGATCCCCCAATTACCTTATCGTTTTTTTGCCGCGTTACTTCGCGTGATTCACCAGTAACCAAAGATTCGTTTACTTGACTAGAACCATTCAGAATAACCCCATCAAGAGGAATACTTTCTCCTGCTTTGACTAAAATTACTGCATCTTTTTGGACATCATTTATTGCCATATCCATAGTTTGACCATCATGTTGTACGTGAACCTTATCAGGTAAAAGCTTAGCTAAATCATGCACAGAACTATTGGCATTCATCACTGAATTCATCTCAATCCAGTGACCTAAAAGCATAATCAAAATTAAAGTAGCCAGTTCCCAGAAGAAGTCCATTACATGAACTTTACTGTTTAACAAATCATTTTTCACAAAAGCATAAATACTATAAATATAAGCAGTAGTAATTCCTAAAGAAATGAGAGTCATCATTTCAGGCTTTTTGTCTTTTATCTCGTAAAAAGCGCCTGATAAGAAGGGTTCCCCACCATAAAAGTAAAGGATCGTTGCAAAAATAACTACTACCCAGTCAGAACCAGTGAAAGAAAATTGGAAAGGTAAATGGACGCCCATTGCAGGCGACAAACAGATAATTGGCAATGATAATAAAACTGAAACCCAGAATTTTTTCTTTAAGTTCCCCATGTGCATCATGTGACCACCATGCATCATCATATCATGATCATCCATTTTCATTGATGAGTGATTATTCATCGCATGATTCATATTTTCACTATGGTTCATATTCATACTATTCAAAATATTCCGCCCCATTCTATAAATCACCAAAATTGCTCTTTTCTTTAATCTACTTTTATAAACAGGTGATGTCAAAATATCGGCTTAATTATTTGAATTATATTTACACAGCTAGTTAAATTTTGCTTTTTTATAAAAATGAATAATAAATCCAATTGCTAATCCGATTACAGCTGGAATTACCCAGTCCATACCAATATCTGCGAATGGCAAAAAGCGTAATTGTATTGATCTTAACTGCAATGCCCAAGGTTTTTGACTAATTACGGCAGGAAAAGAGGCTATCATATCTAAAATTGCTGGAATGAATGTAAAAACTATTCCCCAAAAGTAAACAATTGGATCACGATCAAATAACGAACTCGCAATTGACAGAATGATTAGTACCATTGCAATAGGATATAAAAACATTAGCATTGGAGTTGACCAGGCAATAATTGTATCTAAGCCGAAATTGGCTGTGATGAAAGAAACAATAGTCATAATTGTCAACCAGCCATGATAGCTGATTTTACTAAAACTACGGTGAAAGTCTTGCGCAAAAGCAGCTATTAAACCGACAGCAGTAGTTAAACAAGTAAGTGTAACCAGTGTAGCAAGTAAAGCATGGCCAAAATTTCCGAGATAATAAGTAACTATTTGGTTAAAAACAGTGCCACCTTCAGCAGAGATTTTAAAATGATTTAAAGTTGTCGCACCTACCCAAATTAACCCAATATAAATAACACCAATTGCACTTGTAGCGATCACACCTGCTCTAGCTGTAACTTTGGCATTGCTTTTAGCAGAAGTTTTTCCCAGCTGTCTTACCGCCGAAACAATTGTATAACCAAAAGCTAATCCGGCCAGAGCATCCATTGTGTTATAGCCTTCTAAAAAGCCATTGAAGAAAGGAGCACTTTGATACGCTGCTGTGACATTTTGACTTTTTGCAGCACCCATTGGTGAAATGGCGGCCAACAAAAAGATCGAAAATAGCAACAGCAAAAATAATGGATTTAGTATTTTTCCTATACTAGTCAATATCGTAGACTGTTTATAAGAAATAATAAAAGCCAAAATGAAAAATATTGCAGAGAATATCAGGAGTGCTGGCTTTGCGGCAGATTTCGGCAAAACTGGTTGCAAACCCACTGAAAATGAAATGCTTGCCGTACGCGGGGTGGCAAATAATGGCCCCAGAGTCAAATGGATTAAAACCATAAATACTAGAGCAAAAATGTTACCCAGTGGCCTGCCAATATCATAAACTCCTTTGGCATGACTTGCGCTAATAGCTAAAACGGCTAGTAAAGGTAAAAGCACTGCCGTTACCAAAAAGCCAAAAGTAGCTATTCCCCAATTTGCTCCTGAAAGCTGACCTAAATGAATCGGGAAAATCAGGTTTCCTGCTCCAAAAAATAGCCCAAATAGTAATGACGCTACTACTAAATATTGCTTCCATGTTAAAGGCTTTGTATTAACATCTTGCTCAATTTCTTCCATTACAATTCCTCCTAAACAGAATTACAGATAAAGTTAATAATGATAAAGGGCTGGCTAAATTATTTAGGGCAATAAAAAAGCACCCTTGATTTAAAATCAAGGGTGCTTTAGCACGGTACCACCTATATTACTGCACTATAAATCAAAAAATGACAAATAGCATAGTCACTTCACGTACGGCAAAAATGCGATACGCTAACACGTTAATGGGTGTACCCAATAATAGCTACTAAAATTCACCATATAGCTCAAAGTTACTTTCAGCTTGCCGTCACGGTCCGTTCTCAGCAACAGGACTCTCTTAAACGCTACTTGTAAGCTTACTTATCTTTTCTTCGCTTTATCAATATTAATGATATTCTAATCAATGTCTTATTTTCTGTCAACTAAAATTTTGAAAAATTAGTGAAATTGGCAAAAAATAATTTAGCAAACAATTTAGTTAAAGCCAGAACAAGCTAGTTTGCATTATACATTTATTTCAGTAACGAAAAACTGCAATCAAAGAGTAAACTTAGCACAAAATCAGAAAAATTGACATTGATTTAATATTAACAGTTAGGTCTCAGATTGAAACTGAGAAAGTAAACTAATTTTAAAATCACTTTACTTTAAATCCGGTTATTTCTATACAATTTTAGACCCATGAAGTTGATTAACATTCAGTTCTGCACCAACCAAATCTCTATTTTCGGTTGTGATCCCTCCACCTGGCAAAATTTCTATGCGATCATCTGCCCATTTAATAATTTCTTTTAAATGGGGCAATGTTGCCAAGATAGGTTTGTCTAATTTTCCACCGTGTGTCAAAATTCTTTTAACTCCTTGATCTGCTAACCAGTTTAATTCTGTTTCCTGTTTATCATCTGGTATGTCATCAAAAGCCATATGCATGACAATTTCAACATTTAAGGAATGAGCCAATGTAATCAGATGCAACATTTGAATTCTGTTTATTTGATTCTGACTGGTCAAACAACCAAAAGCAACTCCTTGAGCACCTAGTTTGGCAGCCGCAACCAGATCATCAGCCATTATGCCGATTTCATTTTCACTATAAACAAAATCTCCACCTCTAGGTCTAATCATTATGACAACCGGTATTTTAAAATTCTCAGCATAAGTGACAGATTTCTTTATTACGCCATAGGAAGGCGTAGTGCCACCCAACGCCAAATCATTATTCAGCTCTAATCTGTCAGCGCCAGCCTTAATTACATGAGGAATATTATAAAAATTTTCAACACACGCTTCTTTTAGCATTTTATTCTCTTTCTTTTAGTTAAACGTTACTCGACCGGAGCATTGATTTGTTTTTGATAATCATCTAACCAAGACTGTGAAATAGGCTCAATTTGAGTCTTTTGATTTTTTCCAGGGTTGGCCATTAAAATTTGAGCTTTTTGTTTTTCATTAGCAACACAAAAAGGAAATTCCACATTAGTAGCTACTCCCCACTCACCTTTTCGATTTAAAGCAATTAAAGAAATTTCCCCTACTTGACCATAGCGTTGTTTTAAATCTTCACAAAATGGGTAAAGTGCTGTGTCACAAGCTTCTTGAGGAGACTGACCTTTTGCCATTCTGCGAACTATTTCATATGAAAGACAACCTTTCATAATATCTTCTCCCAAACCTGTTGCCGTAGCTGCTCCAATATGACTGTCAGCATAGAATCCAGAACCCGATAACGGTGAATCACCAATTCTACCATCTTTTTTCATAAATAAGCCTGAAGTTGATGTAGCTGCAGCCATCGATTCAGCTTGATCAAGTGTGATTGCTCCAACAGTGTCGTGTCCATCATAGGGATGCAGTCCAGTTTTAAACTGCTCTTTTACCTTATTTTGCCATATTGTTTTTGCTCTTTCTGTCAGCATATTGGTCATTTCAAAGCCATTTTGCATAGCAAATTTAGTGGCGCCTTCTCCGACTAAAAAGCTGTTGGTTTTATTTAAGCTCAATTTTCTGGCTACAGAAACAGCATGTTTCACATTTTCAATAGCCGCCACTGAGCCTTGTGCTAAAGTATCACCATTCATAAAGGCGGCATCCATCTGAACAACTCCATCTTCATTAGGAAGTCCGCCATAACCAACTGATTTATAAAGAGGATAAGATTCAACTTTCTTTATTAAGTTTTCAACTGCATCCCCTGCACTCTCACCGTTTTGCAACATACTGCTTGCTTTTAACAACCCATCGTATGACATACTCCAAGTTGATATTACAGCCCAATTTTTCATTATGATCTTCCTTTTTATTCAGTATAGTAATAATAGTAAACTAGACTCCTTAAACTAACAAGCTACAAATCTAAAAGCTCAATTTGTGACAAAAATAAAAAGGCTTTGAACCAAAAATTCAAAGCCTTTTTATTACCACATGCCGATAACTTTAGTCCAAACCAGACCGCCACCTAACCAGATAATGTTAAGTACAAGGCCAATTATGGCGCTTAGTTTCCACCAATCTTTGTTAGAAACATAGCCTGTTGAAGAAAGTAAAGCAGCAGGACCTGCCGAATAGCTTGAAGTTGACAAGTATAAAGAACCGTCCAAAGCTAGCATTAACGCTGCCATCATAGGTGGCACTCCGGCACCAATCGCAATTGAGAGAAATCCTGCGTAAAGAGCAGAAATTTGTGTAGAGACACTTGGGAATAAGTAGTGGAGGTAGAAATATACCAAGAATAATATTACCAGTACTAAAACCCAGTTCATACCATGAAGTGCACTACCTAAAGTCTTTGAGAACCAAGGGAAAAAGCCCAAAGTCATTAATTTTTGAGACATCAACATGATAATTGAAAGCCAAGTTAAGATGTTCCAAGCAAAACTCTGAGCTAAAATGTCCTTAACGTTAATGACGCCAAATACCAATAGTAATGCAACTGCAATAAAGCTGACTAAAGTGGCATCAATGCCAAACTTAGAACCTACTAACCATAATGCAACTGACAGGACAAAAACCACACCCATGATTTTTTCTGCAGCCGTCATTTTGCCTAATTCTTGCAACTTTTTGTCTGCCCAAGCATGAGCATTTGGTGTTTCTTTGATCTTAGGCGGGTAAATTTTATATAGAATAAAAGGTACTAATATTAAGGAAAGTATGCCCGGCACGATTGCAGCTACAAACCATTGCATCCAGGAAATAGTAACGTTCTGCGTCTTTGCTATTCCTAATGCCACCATGTTACCGGCTAAACCAGTTAGAAACATGGTGGAAGTGACGATATTAACTTCGTATTCTGTAAAAACAAGGAACGAACCCATGTCACGCTCAGTTCCCTTTTTAGGATCTGAACCCATTTCTCTTGATAAGTTATCAATAATGGGGTACATAATACCGTTAACACGAGCGTTGTTACTTGGAATACCGACTGCCAGAACAGTTTCCACTAAGGATAAGGCATAAGCCAAACCTAAAGTTCTCTTGCCAAAAGTTTTGACAAAGAAGTAGGCAATTCTTTTACCAAGACCTGATTTAATAAAACCGGCCGCCATAAACATACACATAGCGACCATCCATGCCGTGGAATTACCAAAACCGGCAGTGACTTCTTCCATCTTAAAAATACCGGTTAATGTAGCAATCACCACCGCTATTATTGTAGTTGCCATCATTGGTAATGGTTTAGTTACACAGGCAATTATAGTTGCAATAAATATGGCAAAAAGATGCCAGGCTTGAACGTTAATTGCCGCTGGTTTTAATGGAGTTAACAGCCATAAGACAATGCCGATAGCTAGTGGCAAAACCCACTTTTTCCATTGAATTTTATCTAACATTTCTTTATTCTCCTTTAGAACTATTTTGGGCTTTCTTAATTGCCGAATTTACGGCTTCCTTTAAAGCATTAGTTGTGGTAGAAGCTCCTGAAACTGCATCAATGTCGGTAGAATTATTGCTTACCATTTCTTGGGGTATACGGTCAATGGCTACAGCTCCAATTCCTTCCGTTTCATGATCTTCTAGTACTTCAATTTTTTTGATTTCATTATCAAAATAGGTCACGCGAACCAAAATCCTGCCGCCAATACCTGCTTCAGAAGATCCTAGAAACTGATTTTGTCCCAGCTCAATTTGATCGTCCTTTTCTCCATCCAAAAGATCATTAATTCGCGGCAACTTCTCCGTTAAATTAATCGAATCCTCAATTGGCTCTAACTTGGCAGCATTTTCTCCAGCGATTTTGCCAAAAATCAAGCATTCAGCTAAGTTGCCACCGCCCTGGTAACGATTGACGCACATTCCGCCAAGCTCACCAGCTGTGTAGAGGCGTTTGATTGGTTGATCGTTGACATCAAGTACACGGGCAAACTCATCATGTTCTGGTCCACCTTGGGTATTAAGCACTGCGGGAGCCAATTTAACTGCATGGACGTCATCTTTTAAATCGAAACTAGTCATTGACTCAGGTGCACGACCAAATTCCAAATCCTTGCCGTTAGTGGCAAACTCGTTAAATTGCAAAACAGTATTTTCTAGATTTGCGGCTGGTACATTCATCTTTTGGGCTAATTCAGTCAGTGAATTGGCACTAACAACCTTGTCAAAGAACTTGCCGTACTTGAGCTTTCCTTGCTTCTGTTCTAAGACAAATTTTTGATATTGCTGATTATCAAAGACCAACCAAGCATTGTCGTAAGCGTGAGGCAATAAATAGTCCCCGTGTTCAGCTATATGACCATGTCTGAATTTAGCATCTTCGCGCATAAAGCGGGTGCCGTCGTCTGCCACCGCAAAAATCGCACCTGATTTGACATTTTGCCAGCCGCTAACTTGCCGACCACGCTCATTTTCACCTTCAGCAATTACATAGCTGGGGACGATGCCTAATGACTCATAATTGCTCATGTGCCACATTTTTGCTCCAACTTCACTAGTCATTTTAATCCCGTCACCCTTATTATAGAGAGTGCCCAGCGGGGTTAATTTAGTGACGTGCAGGTAATCCTGCTGCATCTGCTTATTATTTTCAAAGCCACCTGTAGCAACAATTACACCTTTGCGAGCATGAATGTAATATTGTTTCTTATTACGATTAATAATTACTCCAGCTATTTCACCAGTTGCTTCGTCCTGCAATAAATGTTCTGCTTTAGAATTAAGCCAGACATCAATGTTGGCAGCATTTTTGACGACTTGAGCACGAATTACTTTCCATAGCTCAGCATCAAAGTCTTGATTATGAATCAGGGCAAAATCAAAGGTTTCAGAGCCACGATATTCAGGATACTCACATAAATTCTTTTTCTTTGCTAAATGGTCACCCGGTTGATTATCACGTGACCAGATAAAAGGATCAATACCAAAATACTTTTTAAAATATTGCGGCATATTAACAAAGCCATCAAGATAAGCAGCCATTGTTTTCTGATCAAAATTATATGGCGCTGCCAGCTGCTCATAATATTCAGCAATCTTCTCTCTATCATGTGCCATAGCAACATGCTGTGCTGAATAACGGGTGTTACCACCCTCATGACCATAAGGAGCAGCGTCAACTAATAAGACTTGAGCACCATTTTCTGCCGCAAAACGAGCTGCCGTGCCTCCGGCTCCACCAAAACCTAAAACGACTACATCATACACACCATTCCACTTAGTTTTTTCGTTGATTTTCATTTTTGCACTTCTTTACTGCTTTTCAGCGTTCTCAATTGCTTGGTTGACCGCTTCTTTAAAAGCAGCACTAGTTGTACTTGCACCACTGACCGCATCAACCTCTGTAGTTTGTTTTTCAATCATTTCATTAGTTAGAACGGGAATTGCTTTACCTCCCAGATAAGGAGTTTCTTTTTCTTGCAGTGTTTCAATTTGAGAAATCTTATCACCTGACATCGTAACGCGCACCACAATTGGGACATCATTAATGCCATTTTCACTAATTCCAATTCCCTGATTAGGTCCAGCTTCAAAATCAGTTGAAGAAGCATGAGCGTCAGATTTTAGATCAGGGTTTTCTGAAGCACCTGTAACTACATCAACTTCAGCCATTTTTCTTTTTGGCCACGCAGCATTTTCTCCTGCAATTTTGCCAGAAATTAACAAATCAGCAATACTGTTTGCACCAATATATTTAGTAGCAAAAATATCTCCTAATTCGCCAGCTTCATATAAATGAGGAATAACATTATTCTCCATGTCCAAAACTTCGCAATTCTCATTACGACGAGCGCCACCATGTGTGTGCAGAATGTTGTGGCGAATTGGGATAGCGTAATATGGGCCAGCGCCAAAAGCACGCATTGTTTCAATTTTGCGATTTAAAAACATATCACGCTTTTTTTCATTGACCAAAAAGTTAAAATCACTGACAGCTTCAGCTAATTTTGGTGCAGCAATCTTGCCAGCTAATTTGGCAATACTTTCTGCTTTTATGGCATAGGTAATCAGGCTCTTAATTTGTTCAGCCTTATCTGAATCGTCATTAGCTAGTTGCTCAAATTGTCTTTGATCCATGATAATATGTGGATGATTTTGGTTAGGCTGCATAATCCAGTTGCCATGGTTGTATTTATATCCATGACGATCCTCTTCGTCTTCACGGTAATACCGTGTGCCGTCATCGCCAGCAACGAAAATACTGCCATTAAATAAATTCTTCCAGTTGATCATATAGGCAAATTTTTCTCTGGGCTCGCCTTCTCTTAAAGAAAAACCATGTGAGTCATAGTTGGACATATGCCACAGTCTAGCACCAGCTTCAACTGCCAAATCAATTCCTTTACCTTGATTATACAAAGTACCAATTGGAGCTAAAGAACCTTGACCTAAAAATGTTTGTACCATATCTTGATTATTTTCAAAGCCACCACATGAAAGAACTACACCATTTCTGGCAGCCACATTTCTATTTATACCTTGATGTTTAATTTGCACACCTAAAATGGTTTTAGTATTGGAGTCCTGAATTAAATGTTGTGCAGGACTTTCAAACCAAACATCGATTTTATCTAAACGCTCGTAAACTTTTTTACGTAATAATTTCCAGAATCCGCCATTATACATACCAGCAGTCATGCTTTGTGAGCGCATAGTTTCTGCATGCTTGTATTCCGGATATTCTCCTTGAGGTCTTCTGCCGGTGTATTGTGCTTCAATGCCAAAATATTTTTGAGAGTACTCCTTCATCTTCAAAACATTATTGACAAAAGCGTCTAAATCTTTTGGATCATACTTAAAGGGATAATAAGTTTGCTTATAATATTCACGGAGATCAGCAAAATTATCGCTCCAAGCAAAAGCACCACCGGCATATCTGGTATTCCCACCTTCATGACCTTCAGGAGCTGAATCGATGAGCAGAACGTGCGCATTATTATCTGCTGCAAATCTTGCTGCACCAGCGCCAGCTCCACCGAATCCGACTACAATTACGTCGTAAACGGCGTCCCATTTGAGAGTTGAATCGTAGATCAAATTTTTCACCATCACTTTCTTATAAACTTTTCTTAACGTAAATATATCTTGACCAACTTTTTAAGTCTAATTAAATTTTTTAAAGGAAATAGTTCAGTTTCATAATACAAAGGTCTATTGCAGCAGCTTGTTATTGTACATTAAAGTTAAATTTAATATAATTTAATCAGATATATTTATAAATTTTATTTATTTAGGAAGTACTCATGAATGAAAAAGACTTATTATATTTTTGTAAATTAGTCGAAACTGGTAACTATACAACCACAGCCGCATTCTTTGACGTTACTCAACCCACAATTTCCATGGCAGTGAAGCGGCTGGCAGATAAGTTCGATGATCCACTAATAGTGCAAAAAAATCGTAAAAGTAAAATAACTTTGACCGATGCTGGCGACTTACTTTATAAAAGAGCAAAAATACTGTTGCAAGATATCGCCAGCATTAATTATGATGTGATGCATGCCAGTGATAAAAAAATTCGGCTTGCCTTTTCTGGAGAAGCCGGTAGCCTTTACATCGCCGATATTATTCAAAAATTTTATCAAGCAAATATTGCCAATCTAATTGAATCTAGAATTGAAAGATCGGCTAACGCATTTTCTGACTTAACCGACGGCACCGTTGATGTAGCAATATATTCGTGGATGGTTCCTATTAACGATCCCGAATATTTTATTCATAACTTGCAAAGAACCGAACTGGTCATTATTACCAGTACAAGCGATAAGTGGCGGGATGTCCACCAAATTAGTGCAGCAGACCTGCGCAACCGCAAATTTGTCGCTCGCAAAAGAGGCTATTTAACTAGAGAATGCCTTGAGCAGGAAGGGAAATTGGGCGATTTTACGCCACAGATTTCATACACTGCAACTACAATGAGAATGATGATTGAATTAGTTAAACGCAATGTAGGCATTGCTCTTGCTATGGAAAGCAGCTTAAAAGAGGTTTCTGATATTCACGTCATTCGATTAAAGCCGGGGCAAAAATTGTGGGCATACATGCAGATTGCAATGAGAAAAAGCTTCATACCTAACAAGTATCAGCGCAAAGGGATCGAAATACTGCGACATTTTAAACCAGATGAATATCAATAATTTGGGGCAAACAAAAAGACTCACGTCCTGTTTAACGTGAGCCTTTTTAACTAGACAATCACTTTGAATAATAATGCTGCAATTATTCCACCTAAAAGTGGTCCAAAGACTGGCACCCAACTATAAGCCCAATCTGAACCGCCTTTATTGGCAATTGGCATAAATTGGTGAGCAAGTCTTGGTCCTAAATCACGAGCTGGATTAATAGCAATGCCAGTTGGTCCTCCCAAGGACAAACAAATCGCTGTGATCAAAAATCCTGCCAGTAATGGGTTTAATCCTGGAGCCAATTTGGTATTGGTTAATCCTAACAAGCCAAACACCAAAACAAATGTAGCAATCGCTTCAGTAAAGAAATTCCAAGCATAGTTTCTAATGGCAGGCGTTGTGGCAAACGAACCTAAAATGCCTTCTTGATCAGTAGTTTCTTCCCAATGAGGAAAATAGGTTAGCCAAACTAAAATACCGCCGATAAAACCTCCGGCTGTCTGTGCCAGCATATATGGCAAAACTGAAGACCAAGGCAATTTATTCGCAATAGCCATTCCTAATGAAACGGCTGGATTAAAGTGTCCCGGGCAAAGCCAACTAACACAAAATACACCGAAAGTTACAGCGAACCCCCAACCAAAAGAAATAACAATCCAGCCACTGCCTTTTGCTTTTGACTTGTTCAAATTGACACCAGCACAAACGCCATCTCCAAGCAATACTAAGATGATAGTTCCGATGAACTCTCCCACTAATTGCATTGTTAAGCTATTATTCATTTTTTAAAATCTCCTACTTCGATTATTAGGTTAAACAAACCTAAAATAATGTTAAGTAGCAAATTACTCCCAAACAAAATATATTATAAAATCTAGCGTGTGTAAACCCTTTCTTTAAATAAAATGATACGTGCATTCTTTTTTAAATAATTGTTATTTAATATTCCTGCTTCTAGAAAAGTTTGTATTTTATTTCTTAAAAATTTTTGTTATATTTTTGTATCCGTTATTTTAATTAAGAAAGTTAACCATGAAATTTGATATGCCCTCAAAAATTAGTAAAAACCGAAGAATATATCGTCTTCAAACTATTTTTTTATTTTTAAGCACTCAAGTTGCTTTTCTATTTCAGTTAAATTAACTCCAGCTTCAATCAGAGTAGCTGCTGTATATGCTCCTTCGATAAAAGCCACATCATACAAGTGAATTTTTTTAGATGTCATTTCAGTAGCCAATTCAATATTCATTTTGGCACTGCCTAAATCATAAAAAGCCAAAATTTCATCAGCTTTATTATCTGAAAAAGCTTGCAAAACTTTATCCATACTGGTACCTATATCTTCTTCATTTGTTCCGCCAGCAGATGTGATGGATACATCTTTTGCAACTTGATCTAAAAGTTTAGTCAGTCCTGTGGCTATTGCGGGAACGTGTGATACCAACGTAATGCCTAAACTCATAGTATACCTTCAGTTTCCACTAAAGCCTCAAAGAGATAGCCGCTAGATTGTGAGCCGGGGTCAATATGACCCTTTGACCTCTCTCCTAAATATGAAGCACGACCCTTTTTAGCAACTAAACCTTTAGTCGCAGCTACAGCAGAATCAATTTTTTCTTGCGTTAACTTGTGTGCTTTTACTTCAGGTACGAGCACTGACCAAACATCAACCATTGTTTTGTCTCCGGGTTCAGCACCGCCACGTTTTTTAATACCAGCTAAAGCAGCTTCTAGTAATTCACCTATATCATCACTAGTAGCGCTTTTCTTCGCCATTTCTAAAAAAGCGGTGCCATATAGCGGACCTGACGCTCCGCCAACAGTAGAAATAAGAGTCATGGCAATTTGTTTAAAAGCATCGGTAATTGTTTCGGGTTCTGTATTCAGTTTTTGACTGACTGCCGTCATGCCCCGACTCATATTAAACCCATGATCTCCATCGCCAATAGCGGTATCTAAATCGCTTAAGAATTGCTTATTCTGCTCAATTTTAGCGGAAAATTTATTAATCCATTCAACTACATTTTTAACCGTCAATCCCATATTATTACCCTTCTTCTTACCAAGCTATCGTTTCAACTGGTTGATTAAGATAATCAAGCCACTTTTCGTCAGCTATTTCAAAAAACGTGAGCGAAATACCAGCCATATCTAGTGAGGTCATGTAATTACCAACTTTCATAAAAGCTGGTTTAACATCAATCGCTGCCAATTTATCAAGCAAGTCGTTGCTAAAAATGTATTGTTCCATTAGTGGAGTTGCACCCATGCCATTAACCAATACCGCATATTTCTTGTTGTGATCTAGATGCATTTCATCATTTAATTTTCCTACCAATTCAGATACCAAATCTTTAGCAGGCTTAATTTTTTCACGCCGGTAGCCAGGTTCTGAGTGGATGCCAACTCCATATTCAATTTCATCTTCTTTTAAAACAAAACCAGGTTTGCCTGTTTCGGGATTGGTAGCAGCTGATAAGGCTACTGCAATTGTTTTAATATTAGGCAAAACTTTTTTGGCTGCTGCATCAATTTCGTCAAGACTTGCACCATTTTGAGCCATAGCTCCCAGAATCTTATGCATAAACAAGGTTCCGGCAACTCCACGTCTTCCTTGTGTGAATGTACTGTTTTCTACAGCAATATCATCATCGACTACAATTGATTTAACTTTAATGTCGTCCATGTCAGCCATATCTTTTGCCATATCAAAGTTCATGACATCTCCCGAATAATTTTTAATTACTAAAAAGACACCTTGACCTTGGTCAACTGCTTTGATTGCTGCGTATATTTGATCCGGCGTTGGGGATGTAAACACTTCTCCACAAACAGCTGCACTTAACATCCCTTTACCTACAAAACCTGCATGAGTAGGTTCGTGGCCAGAACCTCCCCCACTGACAATGCCTACTTTACCAGTCATTGATTCCTTATCTGCTCTCATCACAGCTTCAGCATCTTCTATTTTAGTTATAAATTGTGGATAAGATCTCACCATACCTTTAACCATTTCTGGTACAACATTCGCAGGATCATTAATAATTTTTTTCATGTAATTAGCTCCTTCAGTAAATAAATGTAACGCTTACATAACTATTATACCAAGTAACATTTATATAAACCATTTGTGTTGCAATAAATTAAATATTTTGTTCAAAATAAAAAACTTTAGTACACCTTCATCAATAAAAGTGTGGCTAAAGTTTAAGACACAACTACAAAACAATATTACTTTCTTATAACCTTATACCTGGAAGATCTCTCAGCATTGGGATGTTCTGCAGCGTGACCGCAGGCAACAATGACACAAGTTTCAAAATTTTGCGGAAGACCTAACTTCTCTTCCAAGTTTTTAGCAGAATTGAGCACGCTTGCTGCATTCATTAGATAAACCGAACCCAAGTTGAGTTCTGCGGCCTCTACCATTATGTTTTCTGCAGCAACAGAAGCGTCTCTTTCACCAAACTCATTGTTCTTTTTGACATTAATGACAAATAATAAAGGAGCATTATAGCAAGCGTTACTTGTAACTTGTTCTATTTGTGATAATAATTTTTCATCTTCAACCACTGTCATCTGCATCACATCCGTTTGATGCATGCCACAAGGAGATGCTTGAAAAGCATTGACCAACTTATCAATATCATCTTGAGCAACTTTTTCAGTCGTATATTTTCTAACAGCTACTCTCTTTAAAACAGGATCAGTCATTTGTATGCCTCCTAAGAAAAAACAAAACGCAATTATTTAATGACTGCTTTACCAGTCTTATGAACTAAATCAGACCATTTTAAAAACTGTGTTTCAGATATTCCTACTAATTTTTTGCCTTTGACCTTCTTGGTACTATAGACAAAAACTGTTGCACCTTTTTTAATGTATGAATATTTATTTCCCTTTAACAGAAGCTTGCCTTTGCTATTGTATACTTTAGCGTTGCGTTTTACCTTGTAGCTGGCAACTTTAAAAAGCTTTACATTACCTGGCTTTACGTATTCTTTCTTCTTAGTTTTCTTGCCATTTAATGATATTTGCAAGTAACTCTTATTTTTAACTGTGGTAAAACCCGTAATTGAAAGAATTGTTCCTTTTTTCAGTTTTTTGTTTTTAATTCTTTTACCCTTACTGTCAAATATATAGGCATTTCTCTTTAATTTGACAGTTTTGCCTAAATATTTTATTGCATTATTTGAATTAGTATTATTTTTCTTAGGCTTTTTGTCAGTATCTGCAGTAGCAGGATTATTTGTACTGTTAGTTGTATTAGATTGTCCATTATTGGTTTTACTTTGGTCAGTAGTATTTGACGTGTTTGAATCTCCGTTCGTAGTATTAGATGTTGTAGTATTAGTCTGACTTTGATTGGTGGTTGCTGCAGGAGTATCTGCAGCCAACACTGGCTTAGTTACACTCAATCCTAAAATCAAAGATGCGACTCCAGCTACACTTAAGAGTAGTTTTTTCTTCATGTTGACACCTCATTGTTAAAACTTATTTATATACATTCTACTACTTTGAATAAATAATTTCTTTTACAAAAACAAAACAATTACTTTACGTTCTATATTTATGGTTTTTAGTTTTTTTACAACTTATATTATGAGGTATATAACATACTTTTGCTTTATACTAAGAAATAGTGAAAACACAAAAATGTTGTTAAAGGAAGAACTTCATGAAAAAGTCGCAAAAAGAACCAATTGAAATACTGGTCACTATAGACCAAAATTATATCAAACCACTCGAAGTTATGATGTATTCTCTTAGGCTTAACAATATGACTGAAGAGTTTCATGTCTGGCTAATTTACGATAACATCAACCAGCATGCTCTGAATAAATTAAAAAAATTTGGGCTAAAAATAGGAATTCAGGTATCCACTTTGACTATGAATAAGAATATTAAATTTCCTGATTCATTGCTCAACTTGCATGATTATCCTAAAGAAATGTATTTCAGATTACTTTCAAGTAAAATTTTGCCAGCAGATCTACATCGAATTATTTATCTTGATCCTGACATTTTAGTTATTAATTCAATAGTGCCCTTGTGGGAGTTAGACCTTGAAGGTAAAATGTTTGCAGCTTCAGTTCATGAAGGGTTAACAGACATTATGAGTTCAATCAATAATATCAGGCTGGGCACATCAACTGGATACTTTAACTCTGGAATAATGCTGATGGATTTAGATCAAATGCGTGCAAAAATTAAAATTACAGAAATTACTCAGGCAATTGAAGAGCATCATGATACTTTAATTTTACCTGATCAAGATATCTTAAATTACTTATACGGAGAAGACATTCTAAAAATTCCAGAAACCCGCTGGAACTACGATGCCAGAGCTTTCTCAGTTTACTTAACAAGAAGCACAGGTGAAATAAATACTGAGTGGGTCATGAAAAACACGTCAATTTTACATTTTTGCGGTAAACCTAAGCCGTGGCAAAAGGAGAAACATTCCCGATTTAAACCCCTTTATCTTAATTATTTGCAAATGGTCAACCGCTTGTTAAAACAACAAAAATTAACCTAACATTTAGCTTTTTACTGTTGAAGGTAGCTATATGTGTGCTAAAATAATAAAAGTTGCCGAATATCAAGCGACACAATGCTTTAGGTGGATTGGTATAGAAAAATACAAACTATTTAATAGCATTGGATGTGTAATATTTTTTATAGAAAAGAGAAGAATTATGGCTTCAATTAACAAGTCTGAACTTACTAAAGAAGTTTCAGCAAAGACAGATCTTAAACAAAAAGATGCAGAAAAAGTTATCGATGCTTTAATCGAATCAATCAAAGATAACTTGGCTAAAGGCGAAAAAGTACAAATCATAGGTTTTGGCTCTTTTGAAGTACGTAATCGTGCAGCTAGAAAAGGTAGAAACCCACAAACTGGTAAAACTTTAACGATTCCTGCAACAAAAGTACCTGCATTCAAGCCAGGTAAAGCATTGAAGGATGCAGTTAAATAACTCTACATTTAAATACGAAAAAACAACGAGATTCAACTCGTTGTTTTTATTTTGCATTAAAATTTCTAACGATTTTGATGATTTAATCTGTTGGCAAAAAAGTCACCAATAACTTGAACAATAAATATTAAAATAATAACTAAAACAGTCGCAATAAGAGTTACGTCATTATTAAAACGATTATATCCGTATGAAATTGCAGTATTACCTAATCCACCAGCTCCAATTGCACCTGCCATTGCAGTCAAACCAATTAGACTGATAATTGTTACAGTAGAAACTCGGGCCAGTTCTGATCTGGCTTCATTTAAATAAACACTAAATATGATGTCCCAAATCGTAGCGCCTAAACTCTGTGCTGCTTCAATTTTGCCGTGATCCACACTTTCTAGTGCTACTTGAACTTGACGTGCATAAAATGGGAAACAACCTAGTGTCAGAGGAACTAACGCTGCTTGAATACCGATTTGGGTACCTACAATTTTTTGTGTTACTGGAGCGATGAATGCCAGTAAAATAATAAACGGAATTGCTCTAAAAATTGAAACAATTTTATCACAAAGGTTAAACCAAAATTTATTAGGCCTGATACCGTCACTTTTGGTTAGGACTAAAACAATACCAAAAACCATCCCAAGAATGCCACCGAAAATTCCAGCCCAAAAAGTCATATACAGAGTTTGAATAATACTGGTGCCCCAGCCAGTGTCTCCCAGCCAACCTAATTGCACAACATTGGGAAAAACTTTGCTAAACCAACTACTCATATAGATCCCCCTTTTCGTTTAAACGAGTGACAGCAACTTTTTCTTTTCTTAAATAAGCAGCTGTCTCCTGCTGTTTTGTCTTATCTCCCTTGACTTGAACAAGTAAGGTACCAATTGGCTCATCATCAAGCAATTCAACATTGCCGTATAACATGCTGGCTTCAACCCCTACTTCACGATACAAATCAACAACAATAGTTTTAGTGACATTAGCCATGCTATATACAAGTTGATAAATAGCCTCATTATCGTTGTCAAGCTTATCAATATTAAGAGATTTCAAAGTGTTGATTACTTCCAAAGAGCCACCCACGAAACTCTTGGTCAAATCATTTTTAGGATGTAGCACAACATCCCTTAAACTTCCTTTTTCAACAATTTGTCCAGACTGCATTAAGGCAACTTTATTACAAACTTTCTTAATAGCCGCCATTTCATGGGTTATCAAGACAATAGTTAAATTAAGATCTTTTTGGAGCTTTTTGAGCAATGTCAAAATTTGGAGAGTATTTTGGGGGTCAAGAGCACTAGTAGCCTCATCTGAAATCAAAATATCTGGTTCATTCGCTAAAGCTCTGGCAATAGCAACTCTTTGCTGCTGACCTCCGGAAAGTTGCACTGGATAAAAGTTTGCTTTATCTCTTAAATCCACTAAATCTAATAATTTTAATGATTTTTCCTTAATTTCTTTTTCTTTTAATCCAGAATGTTTCAGGGCAAAGGACACGTTGTCAACCACGCTTATTTCATTTAATAAATTAAAATTTTGAAAAATCATGCCAATTTTTCTGCGAGCCAGTTGTAAATCTTTATTAGCTATCACCTGTTTGCCATCTTTGACAAAATCGGTTCCGTTAACTTTAATATTACCAGCTGTTGGTTTTTGTAAAAGGTTGACTGTTCTGACTAAAGTAGACTTACCAGCTCCGGAAAAGCCTACAACTCCGAAAATATCACCCTTTTCTACAGTTAGACTAACATCATGAACTGCTTGTACAATTTTGCCTTTTTTATCAGGGAAATCTACACTAACGTGTTCTAAATCAATAATACCCATTACAATCTTCTCCGATCATTAAAATTTTTACTTCAATTTAATGTCCCAAGCACTTCTAGTCATATTTCCATAATATTTCTTTTGTATACGTTTCGTTTCAGCGGTTTGATAACATTTGACTACTGCCTGGTAATCTTTGTTCTTTGCTTGGTCTTTCTTAGCTACAATGATATTTATCCATTGGTAAGAGTCTTTATTTACCGGCTCAACAAAAATTGTTTGTTTTTCACCTAAACCAGCAGGACGAGCAAAGTCATTATTAATAACTGCTGCATCTACTGAATTAATAACCCGGCCACATTGATCGGCACTAATTTCTTTAACTTTAATGTTTTTAGGATTCTTTACAATATCTGCTACAGTCACAAGAGCTTTACCTTTACGTAATGTAATAAGTCCAGCATTTTTCAAAACAAGTAAAGAACGGGATTCATTACTTGCATCATTTGGCACAGCAATTGTGGCACCTTTTGGCAATTCACTTAATTTATGATATTTCTTTGAATATAACCTAATCGGATTGATATCTGTACGTCCAATAGCTACTAGTCCACCATGATTGGCTTTATTCCAGGCCTTAAGAAAAGCATAATGTTGAAATGCATTCAGATCGATGTCTCCACTTTTTACTGCCTTATTTGGTTGATTGTAATCAGTGAAATTCTTGATCTTAATCGTTATGCCATATTTTTTCTTGGCTAAGGCTGCAGCGTGATCCCAAATAACTTCTTTCGGTTTAGACTCACTAACTATACCTACTGTAACAACATGGTTTTTTTGATTGCTATCTCCTTTTTTGCCAAAGCTAAACCAGGCAATGGCAATAATTACAATGGCTGCAATTACTCCTATAATTATATTGCGACTCTTTTTAGTCATTAGAAAAACCTCCCAATTTTTCAATAAAAAAAAGCACTCATCCTAAACTAAGGACGAGTGCTTCGTGTTACCACCTTTAATTTGCTTATTACTCACGTAATAAACCTCAACAACTATCTAACAATAGCTTGCAATCATAACGGATGCAACTCCGCCACTAGCTAAATATCACTAGCAGTCATCATCTCAAGCCCATGTTCACTACACCTTACTAACTGACTCTCACCAAACGTCAGCTCTCTTTATTAGTAAAAATAATAGCTACTCTGCTTTTCAAGATGTATTAATTATTTAATTGTTTATTAATTTAACATCTAAAAATTTTCCTGTCAACCAAAAAATAAATTATTTTTTAGTTGCTTGGTATGATTTTATTATTTTTAAAAAATATTGTCCCACGGCAAAAGTTACAATAGCCATTCCAATTACCTGCCACCAATAATTATGATTTAAGTTTTCTGCTAGTAAAAAGCTGCTAATCAAAGTTAATATACAAATTATCAAAACGACGGTAGAAGCAATAACTTGTTTCATGTTATTTCTCCTTTCTCATATAAGTTAAAAATTCATAAGGATAAAAATTTAAATTGTCAGGCTGATGAAACTCCCTTTTTACTATCTTAAAATCGCTATAATTAAGTTTTGCCATCGTTACATCAGCTGTAAAAGTGGCTTTGATTTCAGTTTTTTCTAAGCAATCTACCTGATTTTTCAAGACGTTAAAAACCGAATTACCGCCAATTACACAAATTTCCAGATTTTTGTGTTTACCAATCCAACTTTGTAATTCAGTGATTGAAGATAATATTAAAACTCTTTGATCATCGTGAAATTTATTTTTCAGCTCTTTTTTAGTACTCAAAACAATGTGCATACGGCCAGGTAAAATATGAGGTAAGCTCATAAAAGTTCTTCGACCCATGACAATGGGATGTCCATAGGTTATTTTTTTAAAATGGTGTAAGTCAGCAGGCAAACTCCAAGGTAAATGTCCATCTAGACCAATTTGGTGTTTTTTATCTTCTGCCCAAACAAAAATGATCATCAATTCGCCTCTATCCTTATTATAACGCTTTATTTTTCAGATTTCTTAGCATTTGCTTAACTCTACCAATTATGCAAAACAATATTTTTATTTAAATAAATAGAAAATTTATTTACACATGATTTTTCGCAACATTATTGCTATAGTTATTTAAGTATCTTAACAAATTACAGGAGGAAATTATGTCTGAATCTAGCCAATTCTCTGAAGAGAAATATAATAAACTGAAGCAAACTGAAGCGGATCTAGTACGAGATTTACAAGCAATTGTTAAAGATTCCTCTAAAGAAGCCGACTTGGGTGATGATGTCTTTAAAAAGCATCAAAACTGGCTGCGAATTATTATGCCTAATTATTCCAGCAAAATCCATTTAGGAATAGTCGATGCCTATGATAAAGATACTCGCTACCAATCCTATTATGATGATAAGGCTGGTAAAGGTGCAACTAAGATCTTAAGCAGAATTGTCAAAGAACATTTGAAAAAATAAAAGGAGTCTTTTGAAGAAGACTTCTTTTTTGTTAGTGAAACCAATGAGTGTGTTTGTCCGTAAATGCCAACAGATCATTAATTAGGTACATGATATATGTTAAAAATAATGTTAAATTAGCATCCCCCTGAAATGCTGTAACTCCCCATAAAATAATTGAAAGTATTCCTTGAATAGTCCAAAAATAGTATTGCTCGCGAAAATGTAATGTGCAAAGAAGAGATCCAGTAATTCCAATTGCTCCAGCTGCCGCATCGATTAGGGGCCTTGGACTAATGAAAATTTTTGTATCTAGCAGATAAAGTAAAACTAGCACCACGGTAAAAAAGAGAATGGTAAGAAGCCACTTTGTCATTGTCAAACCATGAATATGTTTTTCCGTATCTTTAGACCAAGACGGTAACAACAACACGGGTAAATCCAAAATAACAATATATACACCCTGTAAAATTACATTAGCATAGTTTTGGGCATAAACGGAAACAATGATGTAAATTGTAGCTGACATCAAGCCCAAAATACCATTAATTTGTCTGGCGTTAGTAATAGCAAGAGTACAAGTGAAACCCAAAACTGCGGCAATCATTGTCAACAATGAAATTTTATCAATTGGGGACGCAACAGTAGTCCCAATAATAATACCGATCCCCAGCATTAATAAGAGATATGTTTTAAAACTCCAACCACGCATTTGGTTAATGTACCATCTTAATTTAAAAATATCAGCTTTTGGCTGAACTTTCATCCGACCTTCCTACCTTCTGTTTAAGTTTAACTGTGAAAAAAACACGTTTTTAATCATAGCATAACTTTTAAACGATTTTAAGAAATTTAACTAGAAGGTCAGATCGCAGAGTGTATCTTAAGTATCTGGTTTTTGCTTTATTCATTCATATCCATTTTTATTATTGACCATTTGAGCAGAAATGGCGAAATCACAGTTGTCATAATGATCGCACCAATGACAGTTGAATATGCCGCTGGCGCAAGTAGATGATTTGTCAAACCTATTTGTGCAACCACTAGCGCCATTTCACCGCGCGAAACCATTCCGGTTCCGACTAACAGTGCACTGGAATTGCTAAAACCCGCAATTTTTGCTCCCAAACTTGCTCCAACCAATTTTGAAATAACACCGCCAATTATCAAAACGATAAATAAGATAAAATCGTGTAGTACTCCCTTAATGCTCATATCTAAACCAATGCTGACAAAAAAGATAGGAATAAAACTGCTGTAACCAATTACTGTAAAATTCTTTTTGAGAATTTTCTTTGCTGAGGTACGATTGAGGGCCAAACCAGCGCAAAAAGCGCCAATCACGTTACTAAGCCCCACCTCTTCGGCACCCCAAGAAGCTAAAACCACAATAATCATTGCCACCAAGGTTTCTGGAACGGGCAAGGTCAGGCGCTGACTTAGGCTGATTAACCGAGGTATAACATAAACGCTAAGAATGACTAATAATATAAGAAATGCTGCCTGAATAAGCAAGTTCAAAGCTAGATCTTTTCCCATATTTGAGCCTGGTTCAGAAACACCTGTAAGTCCACTAACAATGCTCAAAAGCAGTATTGATAGCAGGTCATCTGCTACTGCGGCTCCTAAAATTGTCATGCCTTCTTTTCCATCTAGACATCCCATCTCCTGCAAAACGGCTACCGAAATTGAAACTGAGGTAGCTGAAAAAGTTAAGCCTAAAAATAAACTTTCGACCTGTGTAAATTTAAAAAGAATACCTGTCATATAAGCAATGATAATTGGTACTATCATACCAAGGGCAGCTACCAGTATACTGGGACGTAAAAGCTTTTTTAGTGTTTTAATATCACTGTCAAGACCAGCCAAAAACATCAAAAAAATCACACCAATGTCGGAAAACACTTTGATGATTCCGTTAGGTAGCACCAAATTAAAAACAGCTGGCCCTATTATTATCCCAGCTAGTAATTCACCGACAACAGCCGGCAATTTTAATCTTGCGCTAAATTGTCCGCCAATTAGGGTAGCAAACAAAATAACAACTAATATTCCTAAAAATTGCATTTACATTCCCGCTTTCTACAGCAAAAAAGACCTTCAAAACTGCCCAGGCAACCCAAACCTGAGAACAATTCTTGAAAGTCTTTCACTCCAACCAAAATATTTATTTGATTTTTAATAACAAATTTGCTTAATTGTTAAAAATTAGCAACTTTTAATAGTATAACTCACAATTTTTTTAATTCAAATTTACAGAAATATAAAACAATTATTGATCGATCTTTCACTAAATAAAAAATCGTAATAAAGCTAAAGAAACTACCCCAACAATAACAATTACTAAAAGTGATTTGCTAGCAATGGCTGCTATAAAAGTTGGCACTGAAGCAACAAGATATTCAAGGTTAGCTTTTGGCAATTGACCTGGTTGAGCGGTGAATAAATTGCAAAACCACATAGTAGACATTATAACTATCGGTACAAAAGATAGAAATTCAACCACTGCTTTAGGTAAAGTGAATTTTTTTAATAAAACAAAGGGAAGTATCCGCGATAGCCAAGTTGCAAGTCCACATCCGATAATAGTCAAAAACAAATAGTTAGAAGAAGACACGTTTTATTACCATCCCCAATGCACATCCAATAAGAGTTACAACAATAATAACCAGACTGGCTGGCAAAATCATTGTCAAAATATAGGTCAACAACATTGTCAGTAAAATTACTATTACTTGTAACAGCTTATTTAAAGACTTATCATTGTTTATCTGCAAATATAATAAACCAATAAACATTGCCACATTTGCAAAATCAAGACCTAATTGTTTTGGATCTTTAATAAAGTTGCCAAGTATGGCACCAATCGCTGTAGCAAATACCCAAGTTTTATATGAAATCATATTTTCAGTATTGAACCAACTGAAATTCATTTTGTCATTTGTAAAATTAAGTTTATTCATTGCTAGAGCAAAGCTTTCATCAGTTAAAAGCGTGCCAATTAAAATACCTTTGCCCAGTTTATCTTTCTTAAAGTACGGTGCCACCGTTGTACTCATTAAAATCATCCTTGAATTGACCATAAATGTAGTAAAAATAATTGAAGCAATCGGACTACCTGCTACTAGCATACTAATAGTGGTAAATTGTGCTGACCCAGCATAGATTATGATTGACATCATGATTACTGTAATAGTCGAAAAACCTGTTGAGCGAGCAATCACACCAAAAGCGGACGCAATTCCTAAATAGCCAAAAACTGTTGGAATTGTGTCAATAACAGCTGCACGCTTAGATAATGAACTTTCCATATTTCACTTCTTTAACTCAAAAATTAACTTACAATTAAATTCATGCATGTTTGTTTTATAGTCATAAAAATACGAACTATATCAGCTTCAGATAAAAAACTAGTTTACTTATAACAGTAACTAGTTTTAGTCATGACTTTATTCACTTTTATTCGATTGCGTGAAATCTATTCCACGATCTTTGAATACCTTTTTAGCAACATTAATCGCGTTTAGCACTTTAGGAAATCCCACGTAAGGAATAGTTTGAATAAAAGTCTCAATTACTTCCTTTGGCGTTAAGCCGACATTTAAAGCGCCATTGATATGAACATTCAGTTGCGGTTCAGTGTCTCCTTGTGTAAGCAAAGTCGTAATGGTAATCATTTCCCTTTGCTTTAGATCTAGGACACCACGATCGTATACGTCACCAAATGCAAATTCAATAATGTAGCGCCCTACATCTTCAGATAAACCAGCTAGTGAATCAATAACTGATTTGCCGCCCTCTTGATCAACTTTTTCTAAATTTACTAAACCTTTTTGATAACGTTCATCATTTTTCATAGTTTTTCTCCTTTTTTTTTGTAAACTTTTTTAACGGTTTATAGAATAGTTGCTGGAGTATAGTCCATGTCAACTACTATTTCAAAATTTTTTGGTAGTGGTAAAATATGACGATGTATCATTTACTTGCTGGAATTTTTTAGAAAGGAAATACAATGAAATATTCAATTGGTCAATTTTCGAAACTTAGTGGCTTTTCAATTGACACACTGCGTTATTATGAAAAGCAAAGATTACTTTTCCCAAATCGTGATGAAAATAATCGTCGTATCTATACTGAAAAAGATGTGGCATGGATTAGTTTCATTTCTCGCTTAAAAAAGACTGGTATGAGTATTAAAGAAATGCAAAAATACACCAAATTACGCTATGAGGGTGACCAAACTATACCTGATAGACTTGTTTTACTGTTTAAACAGCTTGATATTTTACATGAACAGGAAAAGAAAATTGACAATAATATCAAGTTTGTAGAACAAAAAATCAAAACCTATCTCAAGACCATCGGTGATCTAAAAGAATAATATTGCTATCTAGTGTGTATACTGATTTAATTGCTTTTTCCGATATTACATTAAGCAAATACACAACAAACACGCACTTGTTCAATTTAGAAGAAAATGGCAAGTTGAAAAAAATTTCAGTTAAGGTATAATGTTATTCGTTATGGAGAGTTGGCAGAGTGGTAATGCACCGGACTCGAAATCCGGCGAACCAAGTTTTTCCTTGGCGCGCAGGTTCAAATCCTGTACTCTCCTTAAATTAAGTTAAAAAGCTTGTAATATCGAATATTACAGGCTTTTATTATGTATTCGCACGGTATAGAACTAATAAAGGGCAGTTTTTTAACTGCTCTTATACTTTTTTGAGTTTTGAATTTTACCAGTTTATAATTTTTTGGACTATTTTAGCCGAGCAAAATGTTTTAGGAAATCATGACCTAACTTTTGACCATGTGCCTTCTAATAAGCTGTTTATGCTATATTGCAAAGGCAATTTCATGAAGCTTCTAATTCCATACGGATCATTAATAACGCTTGTAAGAAAATCAACTTTTGAAAGCTGTTTTAATAGATGATGAGGCTACGAATAAACGTGTAAAGCTCGCTGGAAATAAAGTTATCTTAATTCCTGAAAATAATGACTATGATTCGATTTTTTTAAAGAGAGGTAAGCCGGAAATAATTTTAAGAAAAGTTGTTCATGTAGAATACGATATTCAATAGCACTAAAAAATATATGTAAATTTATTCTTTTAAGACATTTATAAAAATGGTAAATTATAAATGTACTGATACAAGTATAATGGGAGAAGGGAAATGAAATTTTTATGGGTAATTGCACTAATAATATTTATTATTTACATGATTATTAGTGAAAGAAAATTAAAAAATAGAAAAGATTATAAAGAAGCACCAACACCAAGTAAAAATCCATCAAATGAGCCATTAGTGAAACGCTGGTGGATATGGGGACTAATTCTAGTTTTAATTTGTGGTTTCTTTGTCTCAACTTCAAATAAAGCCGAGAGTCATGATGAAACATACAAAACTACCGCACCTCATTCAATAAAACCATCTCCTGTAAAAAAGAGGAAAAAGCTTTCAGACTATGCTTCAAAAAAGGTTTCCAAATTTATACCAGTGAAGAACACAGCTAAAGCAGTTACTTTAGGCGCTGGTAAGTATAAGGTCGGTAGAGATATAAAGCCAGGCAGGTACGTTATTAAAGCTGTTAAGGGCAGTGGTAATTTATCTAACAGCGATTTCACTATTAACGTTATTTTAGGAAACGATGATAAAGGAGATCAGTTAACTTCTTTTACTACTAACTTAGTAAAAAATGACAAAATCAAGTTAGACTGGATAGAGTCTACAAGCTTCACGCCAACACCAGATAAATATACTTATAAAACAAAAATAAGTGCTGGTATATGGTTAGTAGGGCTTGATATTAAACCCGGAAGGTATGTCATACGGCCAATAAAAGGCAGAGGTAACTTGATATCAGAAGATGGGTCTGATAATAATTTAAACGAAATATTAGGCAAAGATACTGAAAAAGGTCAAGTCAGCAAAGTAACGGCTGATTTGACTGCTGGAGAAGTTATATTGTCTACTATAGAATTAATTGGCTTAAGTAAAAAATAAGATTTAAATATTTAAAAAACAAAAAACCTCTAAGAGATCACAGTTCGAATTTAGCTTTCTTAGAAGTAACGCAAATACAACACTGTTATGCCCTTTTGCATTTTCTATCCTAGCAGTAAAGGAATTGATTTATATGCTATTTCAAAACGTTTAGGAAACTCATACATGACAATAACTGCAAAAACTTATGCCTATATGCTTGATCAATTTAAAGCACAGCAAGATAATAATATTGAAAATATCGTCAATAGCATATAAAAATGTTCGCCAACTTTAAAATTAATTATTAATTACTAAATTTCATTTTCTATTATTTTTATAAAAATAAACTGCACCCTTCTTTTATCATTACTATGAAAATAATCTTATATATTTTTTGTTTTACAAAAAGGCATTGAGCAATATAGCACAATGCTTTTTTACATGCTTTTTCTTACTCTATACATTATAAATAAACTACAAACTATTTATAAAATATAAAAAATGTTCACAAGGTGATCGACTTTAGTATTTAATTTACAAATAACATTCATTTCTTAAATTAAACGAAGAACTGCTAATGAAATCATACCAACTATCACAATGATTAAGAGAGACTTACTAATAATTGCGGAAATAAAAGTTGGCAGTGAAGCCAAAGCGTACTGCATGTTAAGTTGAGGCAAATGACCTGGTTTTGCTATTAATAAGTTACTAAACCAAAGAGCAGCCATGATCACTATGGGAACAAAAGACAGAAATTCAACTAATTTTGGCGGCAAGGTGAATTTTTTCAACAAGACAAATGGTATCACTCTAGATAACAAGGTGGTGATTCCACAGAAAATGATTGTCGTTAAAATGTATTCAGAAGAAGACATGCTTTATTACCATTCCTAAACTACAACCAATTAAGGTTACGACTATTACCACTAAGTTGGCAGGTAAAATAATTGTCAGTAAGTATGTCAGCGCAAAAGAAATCAATATCACAATTATTTGGAGTACTTTATTTAGTTTTTTGTCCCCCATCACCTGCAAATAAAGCAAACCAATAAACATTGCTACAATAGCAAAGTCAAGCCCTAATTTTTTAGGATCAGTGATAAAACTGCCCAACACTGCTCCCAAAAGTGTTCCAACTTGCCAAGTTATGTAAGAAACTATATTTACCGTATTAAACCAAGTAAAATTTAACTTGTCATTTGTATAATTAATTTTATTCATACCTAGAGCAAAACTTTCATCGGTGAGAAAAGTTCCTATCAAAATATTTCTTTTTAAATTTTCTTGTTTCAAATAACCTGCTACAGTCGTGCTCATAAGAATTACTCGAGAGTTGACCAAGAAAGCGGCTAAAACAATTGAAGCTATTGGGCTTCCCGCAAACAGCATATTCAGAGTGGTTAATTGAACGGATCCGGCATAAATCAGAATAGACATCAAGCAAACTTCCAAAGTAGAAAAGCCACTGGCTTTGCCAATAATTCCAAAAGCCGTACTTATGCCAATATAGCCGAAAATTGTTGGAATTGATTCTTTAATTGCAGATTTTTTGGTTAAGTAAGTATCCATTCTTTCACCCTCTTTTGTGAAAAATCATGAAATGATGTGGTTAGTCCTACCATGAGTAATGTAGTTAAATTTATTAAGGGAAAATTAGTATTGATTTAATCTTAACGTATAATAAATAAAAATTTTTATTTTTTTAAATTTTTACTATCGAGCTTCTTTTTTCGTTTTTTTTTCTTTTTTCGTTTTTTCTTCTTTAATTCTAATTTAATTTCATCATTTACACATTGCCATGTATCAAGAATTGGGTAAACACTTGCGGCTGCAGCAGTAAATGACAATTTTTCCTCATCGTATTTTGTTGGTACGGATTTTCTGTTTTTACTTCCTTTAGGAATCACTGTAATTTTATTAGTAGATTTATTTCCTATTAATTTATCTTTGATAACAAAAGTATAAGAATTTAGAGTAGCATCTGGTTTAATAATAGTATAAAGTCCTATAAGTGTAACTATTGTAACTATAAGGCTTCTTATAAAAACCACAAAAATTTTACCTTTATCAATGGAACTTTTTTTAACTATCTTTAATAAAAGAATACAATACAAAACCAAAAGAAAATATAGTATTGATAAAATTGAAATTATACAAACTATGACATTTATATTTTCATAGACATAATTATCAGGTATTTTAGCAAAATTTTTATTTAATAAATCATAAAACATATTTGATGTGAGAATTTTTGCAGTTATCGGACTAATAATTGCAAAAACCACGGTTAGTATATTAATCATTTTTTGAGGATCTTTTTTACCAGTAAATAATCCAATGTTTGTAATAAAATTTACTAATATTAAAAAAACGTAACCAGAAATCCCTGAAAATATGATGTTTATAGTAAAATATATTCTAAACAAAAATTGATAGCCAAATATATTTTCTATATAATTTGCAAAAAAATAATAGAAAAGTAAACTAAATATAATCCCATAAAAAAGACTACAAAGAGTTAAACTTAAAATAAAAAATATGGTGATTAAAAAAGTTTGATTTAATCTCTTATTTTTTCTAAATTTTAAAAAGCAAATACAGGTATTTATACCAAAAGCAATTATAAATTGAGAAGTAAGATAGCAAGTAAACTTGTTATACAGAATTAAAAATGATAATAAAACTGCTATAAAAATAGCAAGTAATTCATGAAGCATCCAGATGGGCTTATTTAATTTCTTTAACCACTTCATTTTTACTACATCCCTTTTAACAAAATCATATCTATTATACGCAAAAAACTATATTAGAAACAATTTTTTCAATATAGTCATAATAATGCTCGTCCATTCTATTACCGTGGTGACTTTAAAAGCAGTATTATTTTTTAGTGGTTCGGGCAGATAAAAATACCTACAATTGTAGTAATTGAGACAAGTTAAAAAATTATTAGTCTTGCATTTTTATGTGGATTTTTGCCTCCAAACAAATTAAATTAAAATCCGTGCACATTAACGCAGATAACCGCAAGATATTACCTATTTTCAAAGTAAAATTAGGTTTAACACATGTAGCAATTTAATGCCCAATATCATTTAGAGCTTTAAACCTTGTTTTTTCTTTTTTCATAATTTCTTCTGATGAAAATAATTTTATTCTATTGTCTAATTTGCTTTTTGTTCAAGCTAAGTATTTAAGGCATTGCACAAAAACAAGCTTTAAACAAGCTTTATGGAGTTTTTTTATGTCATATAAAAAGCTAGTAAAAGAAATTACTTTTACTGGCTTATCTTTGTATCAGTGTCCTCATGGTCAAATATATTCATACTTAGCTCTGCATTTAAAAGACTCTGACTTTATGTAAATATTTGTATTGCAATCCAGTTCCAATAAGTGCAACAAATATACCTAACAGGTTTGCCGCTAACCAATTGATTGAATTGCCCTTGAACAGACACACTGCAACCCATGGTGCAATGGTTATCAGATAGCCACGCGCAGCCGTCATTAATAAAGTACCCCACTTAAAGCCTTTACTTATATTACTTGTAACAACTTTATTGTGTAAAAACCTTTGAAATAGAACTGTACCCAATACTATTAAAATAGTAATTAAAACAAATTGCCAAGCTTCAAATTTAACTAAGATGAATTCTTTATAAGAAAAATGATTTGCCAAAAGCGCAAAACCACACGCAATATCAAAGAAAAAGCCTTGGTTGACATAACCCTTTTTGCAACTTTTAATACTAAAATCAAAAGCTTTTTTGCAGGTCTTGCTTGGTGATTCCTTTTGCCTGTCAATGACTTGATGATTAGTTAGGTAATGATATTGACAAGTTGTTCCAATCAAAGCAGTAATTAAGCCAACCAGCAAAGAAATGGAAAAGTTAAATTTTCCCTGAGTATGCATACTAAGAGCTAGTAATGGTGCGTTTCCTATTACAAAACACCTCACACCAGTTGAAATCAAACTAGTATTTACGAAAAACGAAGTCATTTTTTGGGAATTAACCTTGTGTCGCAAGAAGTTTTGATAACGGATTACGCTAATGATTGCAACAATAGCCAACAATACAAACAGCCAGTCAAACCAAATATCAGAAAATAAAAGTGTAACAAGATAAAGGGTGCCATAAATAACGAGATCACCAAGATGGTTAGTAGAATTATCAGCTAAAGCAAAATTATGTTCATGGTGAGCAATATCACGTATAGCTTCACCCACAGTCTCTTGCTTAGAAGTGTGATTATTATTCATTTTTTCCTCCTAAATTACGCCCTAACTTGATAATAATAATTTTAAGTTGGTTTTAATTAAAGTCAAGCTTTCTTTTAAAATAATTATCTTACTAAAACTAGTTTTGATAAAAACTCAGATTCTGAATTTCCTTTAAATTACAAATCTTAAGTTTTGCTCAAGAGTAGATTTTAATTTTTATGCTTTGCCCCGTTGCTGTTAAAATACAAGCGAATATAAATTATAGGTAGGGATGTGTTTTGAATATTAATTTTTGGATATCTTTATTATCTGCTCTAATACTAATACTACTTATCTTTAATGTCAGAAATTCACGCCGTTTCAATTTATTTGATCACTGGCTTCACCATAAATTAATCCGAAAACGCGACGGCATCGGCTGGCAGATCATTGCTTTTATAAACGACCCCAAACTATTAGTTGTTTTGGATGTATTTTTAGCAAGTTTTTTAATCAGTAATAATGAAAATTTACTTGCTTTCTGGGCATTATTTACTTTAGGCTTTACTGATCTGATTGGTATCTTTTTAAAAAAATGGATGCGCAGAAAACGTCCAATCCTACATTCAGATTTAGAAGAAGGCTATAGTTTTCCAAGTGGTCATGTCCTAGGAAGTACTGTTATGGCTTTAATCATCTGGCGACTTTTTGCAGGACAATTAGGTAATAGACTTTTATGGATTTTGCTGGCAATTTGGCTAATGGTTGTCATTTCTCGTATCAGTCTTAAAGCCCACTTTCCATCAGATATTATTGGCGCCACCTCTCTGGCCGTCTTTTGCTTTAGTATTTCTCAACAATTACTTTTAATGGTTATTTAAAAACAAAACAGCCCCAAACTTTTGGTTTGAGGTTGTTTTTGCTTATCAATAATTATTATATAGAATCAATTTATAGGAAACTAAGCATCTTTCCTAACACAAACACGATCACACACAATAATGCAGTATACCATGCACAATGAGGCAGAGCTTTCTTAAGAATAACTCCTTCTTTACCCTCAAGACCAGTAGCTCCTGTAGCAATTGCGATGTTCTGTGGTGAAAGCATCTTACCGGCGGTAGCACCAACCATGTTAGCAGCTGCCAGCCAGTATGGACTGACTTTCAGTGCGTGGGCAGCTTGTACTTGCAATTCACCAAAGAGAACGTTAGCTGAAGTATCACTGCCAGTGATAAAGATACCTAGAACACCGATGATTGGTGAGATTACTGGGTAAAATGCACCAGTTAAAGTTACTAGGCTAACTGCAATGACATCAATCATTCCGCTATAACCCATTACCTTGGACAAGCCCACAATAGAACAAACAGTGATAATTGTTTTTACCAATTGCTTGATCGTACTTGTCAAAACGGAAAACATTTCCTTAAACGACAAACCTTGGATAGCACCACCAATGATACTTGACAGTAGAATTAAAGTACCCGGTGATGATAACCAGTCAATGTCAACCGGCTTGGCATTTGCACCATTATAGAAGTGGAAACTGGTTTTAACACTTGCCAACGCATTATGGATTGCTGGGAACATTGATGAAGTGAAAATGATAAAGCAAAATACCAAAATAAATGGTACCCAAGCCTTGATTTTATCAGCAGTTGAAATTGGAGCTTTATCGTCCTTTTCAGCACTAGCGGATGCAACTTCTTCTTTGCTGCTGTATTTCTTAATAATAATTACTAAACATAGCAGACAAACTATTGAACCTACAATTGATGGTAGTTCAGGGCCTAAATATTTAGTAATGAAAATTTCCGGAACTGCAAATGTTAAACCAGCTACCAAGGTGCAAACTAAAACACCTTTTCCTTTAAATGACTTAAGTCCCTTACCTTCAGTCATCATGACCAAAACAAATGGAACGATCATCATTAAAACAAATAATTGTATAGCAATTAAATAACCTAATTCAGTAACTCCTAGACCTGTTACTTTGGCCAGAGTTGTTACTGGCAAACCAACGGCACCAAAAGCAGTAGGAGCAGTATTTGCTACCAAACAAACCACGGCTGCTTTAATAGGACTCATGCCCAACATAATTAGGATACTTGCAGGGATCGCTACCGCAGTACCGAAACCGGCAATGGCTTCCAAGAATCCGCCTAATCCCCATGCTAAGATCAATACTAAGAATCTCATATCCTTAGTAATTGAAGTTAACATAGACATTATTGTATCCATTCCCCCTGATTTTCTACTGATATTGTAGATAAACAGAGCGGAAATAATAACATAAATTATTGGCCATAAAGCCATAATTATGCCATCAATTCCGGCAGTAATACTGTTTGAAAACGAAAAGTGGAAACCGACAATACTGAGAATTATTGATAAAGCAAAGCCGATTAAGCACGACAAATCTCCTCGAATGCGAAAAACACCCAAGGATAGTATCAGCCAAACGATAGGGATGATCGCAAGAACTGTTTTAAGTATATCCATTTTTATTCCTCCGACGAAATCAACTTAGTAAAGGCCAAATTAATTTCTCTCACTTTCTAACATAGAACTTGATAAAACTTATTAGACAACACTATATGAGTTTGTGATGTAAGCGCTATCTAATTTCATTATAGCACTATGTAATGCGCTTTTGAAGATGAATTTAACTTCACAAGCTTTTATAATTAAGCGCTTTCATTAATTAACTAAAAATAGCCCTAACTTTATTAAGCTAGGGCTAAATCACTTTTTTTATATTCTGTTATATAAAGAACAAGTGTAAAAAAGGAATTTTTTATTTGACAAAAATTACAAATCGTCAAAACCAACCATCAAACTGCCCTCTTCAGCATAAAACGTGCAAAGTCCCCTCATTGAGCGAATTTTGATCTCTGCTTCTGGATAAAGTGCTAAAATTTTTGCTTTTAAAGTTTCAGCATCTTTTTCATTTTTACAATGATCAATAATTAAATTACCACCTTTGTATTTCATTTCACTCATTAATTTCAAGACTTCTTTAAAGGCACGCTTTATTCCTCGTACTTTTGCTAACGGCTCTAGCTTACCTTCTTCACTGGCAGTACCTACCACATCAATATTTAAAACTTTAGCGACTTTAGCCACGGCCATATTAACTCGCCCGTTGAGTGCTAAATTATGCAGTGATTTTAATACGAACAACAAATGAGTGTGTGTCTTATAATCAGATATTTTTTGTTCCAAATCTACAAAACGAGTTTTGCTATTAACCAATTTCCGAATTTCTTGTAGAATAACTGAAATCTCTGGGCCAGCAGTCCTTGAGTCAATCACAATTACATGGCTATCAGGATGATCTTTTTCATATATTTGCTTAGCTTGAAAAGCAGATGAAAAGCTGCCACTAAGTCCACTTGTAATTGTCATCATTATTGCAAATTCAGATCCTTTTAAGGCCTCAAGCCACTCATTAATGCTGGGACAGGAAGTTTTGCCCTCCTCCGTGTTTTTCTCCATGCTGCTAATGAATTCATTGATGTCAAGATTTTCGTCATCGACAAAATCTTTTCCTGCAATTGTCATAGTTAATGGCACAACAATCAGATTTTCATTTGCTCTGTCATTTGAGCCAGAGTCTATTATTAATTTTACTTTATCCATATTTGTGTATCCTTATATAAATAAACTATATATTCAAAAAGATATATAGCTAAATAATAAATCAAACCTGTCAAAAAAGCGATAAAAAATTTTTTAATATTTTTTAACATTAGAAATCGGTTACAAATGTTTACATAATCACAAACTTAAGCTAAAATTTGTGATGTAGATATGGAGCGTGTGCTCCACTAATGTATGTACCTATAAAAATTAGTACAGCATTTATTATTTAGGAGGTTTTTAGATGTTAAAATCAGTCATTGAAAATGTTCATGCACTGGAAATCTATGATTCACGTGGTAACCCAACTGTTGAGGCTTTTGTAACCCTATCAAACGGTGTTGTTGGAAAAGCTGAAGTTCCATCAGGTGCTTCAACTGGTGAAAATGAAGCAGTTGAATTACGTGATGGCGGCAGTCGTGTAGGCGGTAAAGGTGTTTCCAAAGCCGTTGAAAACGTAAATACTAAAATTGCTAAGGCATTAAAAGGTTTGGATCCACATGATCAAGCAAACATTGACCGTGTAATGATCGAATTAGATGGCACCCCTAACAAGGCTGAACTTGGTGCTAACGCTATTTTAGGCGTATCAATGGCTACTGCAGCTGCTGCAGCAAAAGACAGTCACCAACCTTTATACAGATACCTTGGCGGAACTGACCTTGAAATGCCACAAACTTTCCATAACGTTATTAACGGTGGTGAGCACGCTGACAATGGTATCGACGTGCAAGAATTCATGATCACTCCAGTTAAGAAGACTTCTTTCCGTGATGGTTTTGAAAAGATTGTTAATACTTACCATACTTTAAAGAAAGTCCTTGAAGATATGGGTTATGAAACTGGCCTTGGTGATGAAGGTGGTTTCGCACCTAATATGAAGAACTCTGAAGAAGCTTTGCAAGCTTTACACGACGCTATCGTTAAGGCTGGTTACAAGCCTGGTGAAGATATTGCCATTGCTTGTGACTGTGCCGCTTCATACTTCTACAACAAAGAAGACGGCAAGTACCACTTCGAAGGTAAAGTATTTAACGACGAAGAATTAGCTCAATACTACGACAAGTTACTTGACGAGTTCCCAGAATTAATTTCAATTGAAGACCCATACGATGAAAACGATGTTGACGGCATGATTAAGTTTACTCAAAGCCACAAGGACAGAATTCAAATTGTTTTGGACGACTTCATTTGTACTAACCCTAAGCTTTTGACTAAAGCTATTAAGGAAGGTGCCGGCAATGCTTCATTAATTAAGTTAAACCAAATCGGTACTGTTACTGAAACCTTGGAAACTATTCGTCTTTCACGTAAGAACGGCTACAACACCATGATTTCTCACCGTTCAGGTGAAACTGGTGACACATTTATCGCTGACTTTGCCGTTGCAGTTAACGGTGGTCAATTGAAAACTGGTGCCCCAGCTCGTTCAGAACGTGTTGAAAAGTACAACCGTTTACTTGAAATCGAAGAAGAACTTGGTGAAGGCGAGCGTTTAGCTACTTTCCCAGACAGCGTTGACAAAGATTAATTTGTTAGCCTAAAAAAAAGCCTGCATTGCTGAAGTTAACCCTCGAGATTGGACAAAAATCCAACTGGAGGGTTTTACTATGGTTAAATTTACCGTCAAACAAAAATTACAAGCGCTTAACTTGCTCAAAGAAGGCTACAGCAGCCATTCTGTGGCGCAAATGATTGGCACCGGATCACATCAACTAAT
>NZ_JBVOWJ010000015.1:0-44990 GCF_058139575.1 Lactobacillus sp. VURO6/B1 (VP7)
TAAAATTACTTGTATAAGCAGTGAAAGGCTGATCTAAAATAGCTAGACCGTGACGGCCAATTAAAGCTAACAAGTAATTAATATTAGTCTTGCCAACCCGATAACGCTGACTTAGCTCAGCAGGGCTGATTTGATAATCATGCCAAAGATGATAGATTTCAATTTTATCTTGTTTAGATAATTTAGACATAAAAATAACCCCCAAATTTGTCCTAAATTTGGGGGTCACATCAAATCTTTCGACGTTTTTATTTTTTATTGTTTTTCAGTATAAGGTACAAAATGAATTCTATTAAAAAAATAAAGGCAAAAAATATTGTTAAAACAGTTAAGGAAATCAATTTTACATACATAGTATTAGGAACGCCAGTTCCATCATATGGACGAAGCCATAAGAATAAAGCAAAACCCAAAAATAAAATTGCTAAAATAAAATTAGTCGTTTGCCAACCACTCATAGTATAGTCTCCTTTAATATTATTTTGATAAAGAAATTATACTAAATTTTTATTTTTTAAACACTATTTTTCTATTAAATAACTGTAAGGATCATTTTTATCACGTGCTGTCATGGAATAGCGACCGAATAAAATCATTGCGTGATGTGTATGAATCCATTCGTCTTTTGGTAAGATTTCTTCTAACCTTTTTTCTACTTCAAGAGGTTTGGCATTTTGAGGCACTATATGAAATCGTTTTGAAATCCGTGACACGTGTGTATCAACTGCTATTGCTGGTATCCCAAATCCCTCTGCTAAAACAACATTAGCAGTTTTCTCGCCGACTCCAGGCAAAGAGATTAATTCCTTTTTATCTTGTGGTATTTTACTATCATATTTTGAAACCAAAATTTCTGCAGTCTCTTTTAAATGCTTAGCTTTAGAATGATAAAGTCCAATTTGGGAAATATGATTTTCAATCTCTGGAATTGTTGCCACGGCCAAATTCTTAGGTTCAGGATAATCTTTCATAAACTTGGGCATTACTCGATTTACCATCTTGTCTGTTGTTTGAGCACTCATTAACACTGCGCATAGTAAATGAAAGTTATTGTCCCATACCAATTCACTTTTGGCATCAGGATACATTCGGTTGATGCACTCTAACACCTTTCTGGCTTCATTTTTACTAAGTAATTTTTCTGCTTTCATTTAGCGGTTCCTCCTCAAAAACTTTTGAACTTCACTGCTTGTTTTTAGGTTATGTCTTTGCCAATTGAGCAAAATACGATCAACATACTTCAGACTATAGGCTTGAGATAAGACAGCTTCGCGCAGGGCCAACTTAATAATAGCCGGATCGTAGTGATCTACATTAAGCCAAGCGGCAATTTCTTCTCGTTCAATTGGACTTAAATAGCGACCAAATTCAATTTCAAATTGTCGCACTAATTGATTTAATGGACTATTATCAATAGTAGTCTCCGCTTTTTTAACAGGCATTTTTTTATTAGCTGACAAAGTTTTATTTTCCAGCAATTGATCAAGCTTATCGTATAACAAATTAAGATTATATTTGTTTCCAATCATACCGCTGTTGTCAGTAACCTGATCAATTACAATTAAGTCTTTTTCAATTAATTTTTGAATTAAAGCAGTAATTTCTGTAACAGAAAAATTAGTATTTCCTGCAATCTGTTCATTGGTGGGAAAAAAATTGTTTTTCTGAGCAAACATTTCCAATTGGATAATGACCATCATTTCTGCATCGTCAATATTAAGTTGCGGATAATAAGCAAGTAAACCATTTGATAAGGTAGTGGAACCTAAAAAGCGGTAATCATTATAGTGCATATTAATTTCTCCCTTTAAAAAAGTTGAACTAAATCAGTCTTTAGTTCAACTTTCAACTATACTACTCACTTTAATTTAAGGTTCCAGACGATTAATCATTCTCGGGAATGGAATAGCTTCGCGGACATGATCTAATTTGCAAATCCAAGCAATAACACGTTCAAAGCCCATTCCGAAGCCGGAATGAGGCACACTGCCGTATTTGCGCAAATCTAAATACCAGTTGTAATCATTCTCATTTAAACCAGCCTCATGGATTTGTTTGAGCAAAGTTTCATAATCACTTTCACGTTCAGAACCGCCCATGATTTCACCATAACCTTCTGGTGCCAAAACATCTGCACATAGGTATTCCTTAGGATTATCAGGATTTTTCTTCATGTAAAATGGTTTAATTGATGTCGGGTAATTAACAATGAAAAATGGCCGATCAAATTTTTCAGATATAAAAGCTTCGTCAGGAGCACCAAAATCATCGCCCCATTTGAAATCACGTCCATCATCTTGCAAAATTTTTACTGCATCATCATATGATAAGCGCGTGTAGTTACCTTGAGCCGCAGGCTCTAATTTTTGGGGGTCACGACCTAAAATTTCTAATTCATATTGACAATGCTTGAGCACCTGTCCGGTCACATATGACAAAAAACGTTCTTGCAAATCAAGAGACTCATCCTGATGCATCCAAGCCATTTCCGGTTCCATCATCCAAAATTCAGTTAAGTGGCGGCGAGTTTTAGATTCTTCAGCTCTAAAAGTTGGGCCGAAAGTAAAAATCTTGCCAAATGCTTCTGCACCTACTTCGCCGTACAGTTGTCCAGACTGTGATAGGTAGGCATCCCCACCAAAGTATTCGGTATGAAACAACTCGGTAGTTCCTTCAGGAGCAGAATGCATAAAAATGGGAGCATCAAATTTTACAAAGCCTTCATTTTCAAAAAAGTCAACGGTAGCTTTGAAAATGGTATTTCTAATGCGCATAATTGCAAAAGGACGTTTGCTTCTAAGCCATAAATGTCTGTGATCTAGCAAAAATTCAATCCCATGTTCCTTGTTACCAATGGGATAGCCTTCATTGTTAGTAATCAGCTTTAAATCGGAAATTTGAATTTCATAACCAAAATGAGAGCGCTCATCTTGGTGTACAGTTCCCTTAATATAAAAACTGGCTTCTTGATGCAGAGATTTTGCTATTTCAAACACTTCATCAGAAACTGCATTTTTACGAACTACGCCTTGAAAAAAGGCTGTACCATCACGTAATTGTAAAAACACTATTTTGCCGCTTGAACGTTTGTCAGTCAACCAAACGTGCATCCGTACTTCCTGGTCAACATGCTGGCGACAATCTGCTATTGAAATTAATTCTGTCATAAATTTTTATTCCACTTTCCTTATCATAATCAAATTAATGATACCAAAGTTTGATCATTTTAGCGACTCAACCTACTAATTTTCCATCTTTAAAATTATAAAGTTGATAATGATATTCACCGACTATATTTTTAGAACTTACTTCCCATACAGGTTTATTTTTATACCAGCCCAGATTAACTTCTGTAATTCTTTCGTTAGGCTCTTTTGCACTATATTTGTTGCGAATGAGTCCTTCATTTACACCTTTATTTGCTGAATAAAGATAGGCTTTTTTAGAGCCTGGTAAATAGATAAAATAGTAAGTCATATGGTTTTTAGTTAAGCCTTTAAGTGCATAACTATTAACACCACGATTTAAATGATAGTTTTTTTCTGTGTATTTGATAGGAGTCTTTTCGATCGCTATTTTGTTAAGTTCACGGGTTTCTGACCGTTCTGGATTACCTGCCTTATAAAAAATAACAATGAAAGCAAAGTATAAAAAGATCAGAATTATAAATACCCATGCTAAAAATTTAAATGTTTGCTTTGTATCATCTTGTATCATAGTTTGTTAGTTTTTCCTGTAAATTACTTAAAGATGTTTTTTTGACTTTAACTGGAACTGCTGCCAGAAAAACCGGACCATAATCTTTTGACCAGATTCTTGAATCCAGTATTAAAAATTGGCCCTTATCCTGTTCTCCACGAATTAACCTGCCCATCCCCTGCTTAAAGCGAATAATTGCTCGTGGCATTGTATCAGCATGGAAAACATCTATACCTCTGTCAACAAGTTGTCTTTGGCGCAACTTAACTTCCGGCAAATCTGGTGATTCGAAAGGCAATTTGGTGGCTATTACCAAATCAACACCACATTCATGAAAATCAATTCCTTCCCAAAAACTGTCTGCCCCTAAAATAAGTGCTTGCTTGGCGATTGCAAATCTCTTAATAATCCGATTATTTGAACCGGAAACGCCTTGAGCCAAAATTTCAAAATCACGTAAACTGGGAGAATTGATAATAGCACTAAAAACTTTTTTTATTTGTTCTAAATTTGTCATTAGAACTAAAACATGATTTTTATTTGTCAGATCTTTCTCCAAAATCTGGGTTAGACTTTTATCATACTTTGGATCGTTAAAATCGGGAAAATCAGTTACAGATAAGACTTCAAGATGTTTGGCCAACTTAAATGTGCTTGTTCCGATATACTTTTGCGGTGCTAAATCAGTTAAGCCGAGAAGCTTAATGATAAAGTCAAACCCATTATCACTGGTTAAAGTAGCACTAACAAATGATATATGGTCAAAGCGATCATATATTTTATTAAGTTCAGGCGTTGCGTCAAGCATTAACCAACTTAAGTTGGCACTTAAAGGATCTTGCGGATTAGTCAAGGTAATGATAAACCCTTCCGCATCCACATAGGCTTTTTTATGAAGTAAATCCGATAATTGGTAGCTTTTGGTAATATAGTCATCAAGTTGATCGATTTGATCAGAAACTTCACTTAAAATAGCATCCCTATCAATATTCGAACTGTCAGTCTCATTGTACAGCTTAAATAAGATCTGATTTGTATTTTGCCTAATGCCTTCTAATTTTCGCTGTAATTCCGCCAGCTTAGTTAAAAATTGGCTGTTCTTGGGAAACAGGTCTATACCCCTAAAACTGAGAAGTAAATTACCATTAGCCAAAGTATTTTGGCTGACTGCTTTCTTCTTCTTAGAACAGAGTAAACGTTGCAAATGATTAATAACTTTGATCAAATCAAGTATTGCTGGATCTAATTTTTCTAGTAGAAAATTAAACTGGACATCACTGCCATACTGGTTAAATATACTGTCATCAGCATAATAAAGCAAATTGCGCAGGTGATTAAGAAGTCCCCACAATGATTCAAATTGAAACGAGTCATTCCTGGAAGTAATCACATTGTCAACAAATCGATGAGCTTCGTCAATAACGAGGTAAGGATTCTGACCCCAAATTGTATCATTATAGTGATTGGCCAAATAAGCATGATTTGTGACTAAAATGTCAGCTTGCTCTTGCCTTTGTCTGGCTAAATTCCAGAAATCAACATCAGCAAAAATGCTGCCGACACGGGCATCTCCAGGGTGAGCAATCTGAGCAAATAAAGGGGCACGATAATTGGTCAGCTGCAATTCATCTAGATCACCTGTCTGAGTTTCAGTTAACCAAACCAAAATACGCATTTGCAACACCAAAGTTAACTTATTGGGCGTTCCCTGGTATAGACTTTGGTAAAAACCATCCAAATCGAGGTAATGGCTACTGGCTTTTACTTCTTCAGCTTTCAAATCCAACTTGGTTACATTCAGTAATTGGGGAATTTCCTGATCTATTATCTGCTTTTGTAATACTTTGGTGGGAGTGGCAATTACCAATTTTCTGTTTGTGTATAATTGATAGGAATATGAAAACAAGTAGGAAAAGGTTTTACCAGTGCCGTTAGGTGCTTCAATCAATAGTGCTTTTTGCTTAGGAGCAGTCAAAAATTGCTCAATTCGATTGATGAGGTCTACCTGAGGCTGACGATAATTAATTTTATTTTTAAATAATCTCTTCTTGGCCACATCACTTTTGGGGAAAACACTTGACTGTTGATTCTCAGAAGTGATTACTTTTTCTTGTTTTCGTAAAATTATTTGTCGTACCTGCTGATATTGAGAAGGTAACGGCCTTTTTTCTTTGCGTGCGTCATCAGCAATTGTAGTAAAGATCCAAGAAGTGTCACGAATTAGGCCGTGAGCTAAAGAACTGAGTGTATTTAATGTAGCCTGAGGAAGTTTCTCGAGTCGCTCAATTACTTTTATTAATAAAACAGCAGTGCTGTAGGCATCAGAATCTGCTTTATGAGGGTTTAAATGCTTTATTTGCAAATGCGTAGTCAAATCACTTAACTTGTATGACGGTTCAGTGGGAAAGACAATTTTGGCTAACTCTACCGTATCTATTGCACGATTAGTTAATGGTTCATAGCCATGCTGCACTAATTCAAAATTTAAAAATGGCAAGTCAAAATTAACGTTATGAGCTACGAAAACTGTGTTTTTCAAGATTTTAATAATCTTGGGTGCATAATAAGCAAAATCTTTTTCTTGAGCCACATCTTTATTGTGTATGTGGGTCAAATTTTGGACAGCTAGCGGAATTTCGCGGTGAGGATTAATCATAAAAGAGTATGTCTTGACAACTTTCATATTCTTAATAATAGCGCAGCCAAACTGAATGATGTGATTATTTTCTTCACGTTGCGTTCCCGTAGTTTCCAAATCCACTACAGCAAAAACGGTATGCTCGAATGATTTCATTTTGCAATTACCCTCCTTTCTTTTACTTTACTTCCACAACTTTGCAGGCATCTAACAAAACCAAGTATTTAGCCTTCACTTTTTTGTCAGCAAAGGAATTAAGGGCCCTTTCATAAAGGCGTAGTTGACCTAAATATTTCTGCTTGATGTTTTTGATAGCTAATTGCAAATGAGTTTGATCAATATGATCGGTTTTATAATCAAATAATATTATGCCATCTTTTTCGGTAAAATAACCGTCTATTGTACCATGAATTAAAATTTTTGCGTCTGCATCACTGAAATTATTAAATAAACTAGCGGCTGGCAATAGACTCGAAAATTCAATTTCACGGTGCAAGTTTTCTGGTTTTTGCCAAAATTTTTTTGCAAAATCATTATGAACAAACCAATTTATTTTTTCTAAATCTAAGCTGGAAACAATATTGCTATTAAGCTTATTTTGCTTAACTAATTCCTGCACTTCTTCTTTAACTTGGTCTGCTTTGCCTGAGCCATGATAATCATAGTATTGCAGGATCAGGTGCATTGCAGTACCAATCTCTGCTCCTGTAAATCGGGTCTTAAACAGAAAATCAGGTTTAGTATCGATCGGCTGCAAGTAGCGGTTAGTGGAAGAAATTAAGTGCGCATTTTCCAGTTCAGTATCAAGCGGATCGTTAAACGCTTTTTTAATTTCGGATACAGACTGATAAGCAGTTGTCTGACTGGCGTCTTGAAAAGGATAACTAAAATTAAACAGTTTTTTTGTATATTCTTTTAGTGCTGAACTGTTGTCAGTTTTGCTTTCTTGCGGGCTAATATCTTCTTGAAGATGAACTTTTTCGCCTTGGTACTGGATATAAAGCAATTCTTGACTAGTTTCCGAGGCTGAATTGATATCAGTAATTTTTTGACTTAAAAGCTTATCCCATCTGATTGACGGACCGATTAGACTCATAGGATTTGAGGCATTAATCTTACTGCTGAGCGGGAGACGTCCATTTGGATCAACCTCATTTTGCCATTTTTCAATTGTCTGAGGCAATTTCTTTAAATCTGCTACCAAAATTAACTTTTGTTTTGCCCGAGTCATACCCACATATATAATGCGCGCTTCTTCTTCTAAAAGTTGTCTCTTCTTGGACATATTTGCAACAGCCTTAACAAGGGTGTCAGCACGATAATGTTTTTGTTTAATAGTTAAACCTACAGAAGCTGAACTGATAATATAATTGCCGCTTAAATCCCGTTTTTGAAATTGGTGTTGCAAGCCTAAGTAAAAAACAACAGGAAATTCCAACCCCTTGGAACTATGTACTGTCATTAAGCGCACGGAGTTGCCTGCTTCTTTGGTTAAAAGCGGTTGCGCCAGGTCCTTTTGGCTGCGTCTCATTCGTTCGATAAAATTAATAAATTGATACAAACCCTTAAAACCAGCGCTTTCATAAGAAGCTGCTCTTTCATATAAAGCCTCTAAGTTGACTCTGCGCTGCTTGCCATTAGGTAGTGAGGTCATAATTTCAAGCAGGCTGGTCTTTTCATAAATACTCCAAATCAATTCTGAAATTCTGTGCGTTGCCGCAAACTTACGTAAATCTTCAAGCTGATTTAAGAAGTCTTTTACTTTTTGACTAAGTTCGTCACCCACGGCAACATAAGAAGTTAAAGCGTTGTAATAACTGGCATTCTGCGTGTGAATCCTGATAGTACTGAGTTCAGGCTCTGTAAAATTAAACAAAGGTGACCTTAATACAGAAACAAGAGGAATATCCTGGTCTGGATTATCAATGATCCTCAAGTAGTTCATGATAATAGTTAATTCTAAAGTTTGAAAATAATTTTTGGCATCGGTAACCATTATCGGAATATGACTTTTGGCAAACTCTTGCATAATTTCAAGATTATTGCTCCGACTCCGGGTTAAAATAACAATATCACTGTACCTAAAAGGTCTCAAATGACTGCTATTTTGCGAGTTTTTGTCATAAATTAAGAAATTTTCCTCTGTAAATTTTTTAATCCGGTTAATAACCAGCGCAATTTCAGCTGAGTCAATATCGTCAGGATCATCTTCTTGAGACTGGTTTTCGTTGTTATTTTTTTCATGAAATAGTATTTCAGTCGCATCAGGTAGATTTGAAGGATAATATTTGGCACCATAAGTCAGCTGACTCTCATGGTTATAATCAATACCGCCAAAATCAGCTGTCAAAATATTTTTGAATACTTGATTAACAATAGAAATAATTGGCTTAGAAGAACGGAAATTGTCTGACAATAAAATTCTTTCTTCTTTTGCCTGATTTTCTTTAAGAGCTGCCTCTTGATATTTTTGTAAAAACAAGCTTGGTTCAGCCTGTCTAAAACCATAAATTGATTGCTTAACATCCCCAACCATAAAAAGATTATTTTGACCATCTTTTTTAATTAACTGCAAAATATTTTCTTGCAGCGGATTAATGTCCTGATACTCATCAACCAAAATCTCCTTAAATTTATTTTGATAAAAGGTCCGTGCCATTTGAGAGGCAGAAGTGTCTAGGCTGAGAATTTGGTAGGCTAATTGCTCCATGTCACTAAAATCAAGCAGGTTTTCTGCTCTTTTTAACTGATTAAAACGGTCAATCAGTGCCAGTTCTGCTTTTACAATTGCAGCCATGATTTGCTGACCTTTTTGCATCATAGACAATTGCTCTTTTTCGTCAGTGGCATAAAAAGAGGTAAAGGCCGTAAAAACCTGTTCTTTTACTTCTTTTTTAAAATCAGAGCACTCATCATAAAAGGCAATAATATCTTCGTCCCACTTGGCAGATTTGCGCATACTTCCACGAAAAATGCAGTCACGTAGTTTTTCTCTTTGGTCATCGTAGGCAGCATCATTTTTGAGAGCAGCCAGATAATGGGCAAGACATTTTGCAAATAAGTCAAAACTTTCTTTAACTTTGTGCAGTTCTTTAGTAGCCATGACCGCACTTTGACACAACTTCTCTAACTTATCAACAAGGTTTTGAAAAAGATCGACTAAATAAGGCTTAATTTCTTTCTGCCACAAAGAAGATTGGCTTACTTCTTCTCCCATCTGATATTTTTGCGACAGTTCTTTGAGCCATTCTCGATAATCAGGTTTTGCCATTGCGTAATTATATAAGTCTAACAATAAATTCTGCGGTGATTCGGCATCCCTGTCACCTGCAAAATTGTCATAAAATGCTATGAAGTCCTTATCTTTTTTCTCTAAAAACTCTCCCTCAACTTCTTTTAGTGCTCGCTCGCGCATTAATTCCGCTTGTGAATCGTCAGTGAGTATACTGAAGCTGGGGTCAATGTTAATTATGTAATAAAAGCGGTGGATTACATCCAGACAAAAGGCATCAATTGTAGAAATATTGGAAGAATCAATCAAATTTAACTGTTGACGCAAGTATGAATTTTTTGAAGACTTCTGCATTTCATTTGTTAATACTTCTTTAATGCGTTTTTTCATTTCAGCTGCAGCTGCTTTTGTAAATGTAACTACTAACAGATGATCAACACTCACACCAGAAAGAATTTCTTTCATTAAGCGCTGCACAAGAACGGTGGTTTTGCCACTACCTGCTGAAGCTGACACTAGTATGTCGCGACCATGATCATTAATGGCTTTTTCTTGAACGGCTGTAAATGGAGTTTTTCTCTTTTCTTGAACCATCTTTAATTTCCCTCCTTTAGCCGTTTTTTAATCTTTTCCAGTAGTTCTTCCCTTTTCAGGCTTCCTACTTGATGATATTTATTTTCTTTCAACATAGCATCAAAAAAGAAAATGTCGCGAAAGTCTGAATAAGTTAAGGCATTTTTCCCATTCCCATACTTATAGGGATTTAACTTTATTTTTCCCGCTAAAATTTGACTGGAGGCATCTTTAATAAGTTTTTCGTCATATTTCAGCAATAATTCAAGTTCATCACTATTGAAATAACTGCCACCAAACTTTAAAGTTCCATCTTTTGTAGAACTGACTCCGGCATAAATGGAAGAAGTACTGCGTGGTTTATTTAAGTCAGGCTCAGCCGCGAGCATTAATAGCTGGTCATCATTAATTAAACCAGTATATTTAAGTTTAATTTGACCGTCTAAGTTGGCATCTCTGATCTGCAAATTACTGTCATACAACTTATTGCTATTTAGCCTTTCAGTTTGTCTGGTAACCGTTTGGTAAAAAGCACCTAAAAGTGAGAGTGGGTCAGAACCAGCAAAGAATTTGTGGTTTTGCGTTAAGACGTCTAGATATGAAACCATTTGTAAAGAAATGCCCTGGTAAAATAATCCCAGATCAAATTTTTTAGCGGAAGACTTATAATCAATTACTTGAGCAATTAATTTGTTTTGATCAGGAACCTGAGCTAAATCAACCCGATCTATTTTGCCTCTTAAATTAACGTAATGATTGCCTTCAATGTCCGGTACCTTAAAGTTAAGTCCCTGAACCTGCTCACCTTTTCCAAAACTTAGCTCTGAATATTTAGCACGCAGAGGGGTTTTTGAAACCGCATGATGCCAATTGCTTGCTACTTTACTGGTAGTTTGATCAAGACATTTAAATAAGAACTCATTAAATGGGTCATTTAATAATTGCTGGTATTTGGCTTCACTTTTCATTTTGGTACGTGCAATTTCGAGTAACTGATTAAGTGTTTCATCATCAATTTCTTTTAAATCAAGTGAACGGTCATTTAGTTCCTTAACCAAACGATCAAAAGTTTCGTGGAAATAATTGCCAGCTTGGATAAAATCAAATTCATTTTCAAATCTCTTATGAAGGCGTAAGCCATATGTTAAAAAATATTCGTATGAATTTTCATAAAAAGTTTCTAATTGAGAAACCGACGAATTAAGGTTTGACCCATATAATTTTTGTGCCAAATCAGGACCGATATTTTGGGGTTCATTTATGAAGTTACTTCCCTTTATGACTTTAGCTGTTTTTTGCGGGAAAAGTTTAGCGGTTAGCTTTAACAATTCTTTAACATCAATGTCTTCTTTTGCCTGGTTAAGATAGCTTAGATATCCTAAACTTGCTTGGGGATTGGTTATAAAAGATAACAGTTGGCTATATTCTTCAGGTAAATTGTGTTGCGAAAATTCTGGTGCACCTGCTGTTTTAAACCTTTCATAATAAATTGAAGGCTGCACAGTACTACCCTCATCACTCGCTAAAGAATACGATAAATAAACCTTATCTTGTGCTAAAGCTAGGCAATTACCAAATTGGTAATTTTGATCCCAATTGCTTAGCTGTTGTTTATCTTCAATATAGGAGTCCTCGCCAAAATCTTTTTTTAATTCAGCCAGATTTTCTGTACTTAAAAAGCCTGGAGTATTCTGCATTTGTGGTAAGCCGTTAACTGTTGCCCCCATAATAAAAACTTGTTTGTAGCCACTAACTTGAACGATACCCATTTCGGATAAATTTACGGCGTCCAGAGTAGCTGGAATTTGCGAAAAAGTAGCTTCCTTAAAACCGTTAATCAGTACTGCAAAAAAGCCTGCCAGATCAAAATTATCAGGGTTAATTAATAGATAATCATGCAGCAGATTGATCAAAAGATCCCAAACCTGTTCTGACTGCCGGGCTTCTTGTAAAGCACCATCTTCTTGGGCATCAGCACGCCATTTTTCTAAAACTTCATTGACCTTATTAGTAATTAAAAAATTAAAAAATATCGTAATAGCTTTTTGGGTATCCTTTTCTTCTTTTAAACTGTTAAAAAGCTGCGTAATTTGTTTGATAAAATATTCTTTTAATTTTTCTATTTTATTTACTTCTTCGGGAATTTTGTCTAATCCTATGACCTCTGCTGCCATATATTCAGCAAAGTTTCTCCGCCATAAATTATGGTTGATGCCATGGGCTAGGACAAAATTTTCCAATTGATCAACATCATATACATAAGCCGTTTCATCTTGATACCAGTCAGGTATTATTAAACGGGTTTTCATTATGGCCAGCAAGTTTTGGGTCTGCATAGGCTTAGTCAATAATTGGGCAATATTCTCAATTAAAACCACCAGAGGATGATACTTCATTTCTTGCTGTAAGTCATTAAAGAAAGGAATTTGATTCTGCCGTAAAATTGGGGTTAAATAAGTTTCATATTCATGCAGATTCGGTGCCAGAACCAAGAAATCACGGTAGCGGTAGTGCTGCAGTGCAACTTGCTGGTAAATGGTATGAGCTACGTAATACGCCTCTGCATATCTGTTATCTGCACGCACGAGTTGGACTTGATTAAGATCACCAATGTTGCTAACAGCCCCAGTCCAAAATTCATTGAGCAACTCTCTTTTACTGGGTCTATGATTGACAGCTGTGCTTATTATTTGATGTGCTAGACTATGATTTTTAATATACTGCAATAGCTTATTGATGGTAGTTTGAATAACGTAATCATAGTCTCCCGGTTCAGGTTTAGGGTTAATTTCACCCATTTTTGTTTTAAAAGCCAAAGTAACGCTATGGGCTTTGGCCATTAGTAATTTGACGGTTAGACATTCCTGAAGAGAAAAATGAGAAAAATCGCTAAAGTAAAAGTCTGCTTGATCTAAATTTTTTTGTGTAGCTAAAAATTCATTTAACTGCAGCTGTATCTCGTTTGAGGTAGAAAATTTGCCTGTGATGGCTTCAATGAACGCTGAATAAATAATTTTAAGATCAGAGATCTTATTTTTGGTTTCAAGTTCAAGCGCATCTAGGTCAATATCATCAAGGTTCAAATTACCTTCGCGAACTTGCAAAATTGTGTCGTATAATTGTTTTATTAAGCCTGGATTTAAGTCAGTAGTTTGAAAAAGGTGCAGCTGGTCTTTCTTTTGGTCAATGATTTTTGCAAGCAGCATCGCCGCAGCAGCATTATCAAGTTCTGTTGGCAAACCTTTTTTTGCATCTTTTAAGAAAAACCAAGCTAAGCGAGAAAATGATAGAACCTGTAGATTTTTGACAGACTGTTCAGTCTGCTTTTGACTAGTAGCCACTCTATTTATTGCCCTGACTTCTGTGGTAAACTTAATGTGGTTAGGAACGATGACAAAAGTTTTATGATCAGGAAAGTGCTGATAATTTTGTACTGCTTCCTGTAAAATTTTTTCTTGCATGGGATCGGTTTGGCGACCGACTAAAATCTTGATCATCTGTTCTCTTCTCCTTTGTCATTATTTTAGCATAGGAACCAAAATTTTTTACAAACAATAAGGATCTTAAATAAAATGAAATCAAGTTTTTTAGCACACGGGAAAGTTATTCTTATAGGTGAACATTCAGTAGTTTACGGCTATAATGCGTTAGCGTTGCCAATAAAATCATTGCATATCAAAACTACTGTTGAACCGGCAGAACAAATGTGGATGGATACGGCTCATTATCAGGGGCCTTTTTTTATGTCTCCGGCTGAATATGACGGATTAAAATATGTTGTTAAAACCATGCTGACAAAAGCTGCCAGTAATGAAACTCTGAAAATAACTTATACAGGAGAGATTCCAATAGAACGTGGTTTAGGTTCAAGCGCCACAGTTGCTCTTGCTACAACCAGAGCAATGAATGCCTATTTCAAACTTAACTTAACGGAAAAAGAAATAATTAAAATCACTAATCATGCGGAAATGATCAATCACGGTAAAGCTTCGGGTCTTGATGCTGCAACTGTTAATTCAGATTATCTGATCTTTTTTAATCAAAAAGATGGCCCGAAGTCGCTTAAAGCTAAATTAGGTGCAACTTTACTTATAATGGATACTGGTGAATTAGGCAGTACTAAAAAAGCAGTTAGTCAAGTTCAGGATTTGATGGCAAAAGTCCCCGGTGTAAAAGAAAATATCAAGGAATTAGGCAAATTGGCTGATGAAACTAAATCAGCATGTTTAAAAAAAGACGCTGAAAAGGTAGGTTCATATTTTAATCGGGCACAAGAGATACTCCATTCATTTAATCTTTCAACCGCAAAAATTGATCATTTGCAAAAAATTGCTCTTGCAAATGGTGCATTAGGTTTTAAATTATCTGGTAGCGGACTTGGTGGAATTGTAATTGCCTTGTGTCAAAATCATGAAGATGCTGTCAAAATAGCAGATAAATGTCAAAAAATAGCTACAAATAGTTGGATTGAGGAAATATAATTCTTATGGAAAAAACAGTTCGTGCCCATACAAATATTGCGCTGATCAAATATTGGGGCAAAGCAGATTCAGGTTTACGTTTACCTCTGATGTCCAGTTTGTCAATGACACTTGATAAATTTTATACTGACACCAAAATTTCTGATAGTTCAGAAAACCAATTTTGGTTAAATGGTGTCAAAGAAAATGGACCAAGCAGCAGCCGTGTTTTTTCTTTCTTAAAATTGCTACAAAAAAAATTTGCTGTGACCGGCAATTTAAAAGTCGAATCATATAATCATGTCCCAACGGCAGCAGGATTAGCTTCTTCCAGTTCAGCTTTTGCAGCTTTAGCGGGAGCTTTTTGCCTACATTATGGTTTTAATTTGTCCCCTGTTGAACTTTCCCGTTTGGCTCGTTTAGGTTCAGGATCAGCCAGCAGGTCAATTTACGGTGGTTTTGCTATTTGGCGAAAAGGACACGATGATGAATCATCTTATGCCTATGCTTTAGATGAAAAGCCTGACATAGATTTGCGATTGCTTGTGGTTGAGCTGAATAACCAGCAAAAAGATTTGTCTTCCACTCAAGGGATGAAGCAGGCGCAAACTTCGCCATTTTTTATGCCTTGGATTGCGCGTAATCAAACAGAATTAAAACAAATGATTAGCGCTATTAAAGCAAATGATTTTTCAACTATTGGCAGTTTGGCAGAACTGAATGCTTGTGAAATGCATGCAGTCAATTTAAGTGCACAACCAGGTTTCACATATTTTGAACCCGCAACTATTAAAGCAATCAAACTTGTAGCTGATTTGCGTAGCCAGGGTATAGAATGTTACTTCACAATAGATGCCGGACCTAATATAAAAATCTTAAGTCAATTAAAAAATGTAAAAGATATTACTAATAGGTTTGTATCCGAATTTGATAATGTTAACATAATAAATGCAAGTTTTGGTCCAGGTATTTCATGTCTGAACTAATTAATATAAATTAATTGATTAGGAGATTTAATTCTTTTGATAACAGAACAAGCACCCGGAAAATTATATATTGCTGGCGAATACGCGGTACTGGAACAGGATTGTCCCGCTATCTTAGTCGCAGTTAACCAGTTTATCCGTGTTTCAATTATTAAGTCAAAATCAGGAACTGGATTAATCCATTCTAAACAATATTCTCAAAGTTCGATTCACTGGGTCAGACGGGGAGCAAAAATGGTAATCGACAACCGTGATAATCCTTTTGAATATATTTTGGCCGCCATTTCTTACACGGAACGTTTTTGTTTAGAGCAAAAAGTCAAGATGAAAGTATATGATTTATATGTTAATTCTGATCTAGATTCTTCTGATGGCAAAAAATATGGTTTAGGCTCCAGTGCGGCAGTGACTGTAGCAACAGTTAAAGCAATACTTCGTTTTTATAATGTGCCTTTCAGCAATGAATTAGTTTATAAACTGTCAGCCATTTCACATTATTCTGTGCAAGGTAATGGTTCAGCCGGTGACATCGCTGCAAGTGTTTATGGTGGCTGGATTGCTTTTCAAACTTTTGATAAGCAATGGCTTGCTGATGAATTAGCACACAAATCTTTATCTGAAGTACTGAATGAGGCTTGGCCTGGATTAAAAATTCAGCTTTTGACCCCTCCTGCCGGTCTTAAATTAATGATTGGTTGGAGTCAAAAACCTGCATCCACCTCAAGACTAGTTGATGAAACTAATGCCAATAAAGCCGCTTTAAATGGTCAATACCAGGAATTTATCAGGCTTTCGCGTAAATGTGTTCTTAAAATGATTGCCGGATTTGAGCATAATGATATTCAGTTAATCAAAAAACAAATTCGCGTTAACCGTAAGCTTCTGCAGCATTTTGCGCAAATAAATCAAATTGCTATTGAGATACCGCGTCTTTCTAAACTAATTAACATTGCAGAATCATTTGGTGGTGCAGCTAAAACTTCAGGTGCTGGCAACGGAGATTGTGGCATAGTAATTGCAGACAGGAATACAGATACTGCTTTTCTTGAAGATAAATGGCGGCAAAACGGTATAATGCCTTTGGACTTTCGTGTACACCAAATTCGGGTTGTTGATTAGGGGAAAATTATGTCAATTAGATCTAATCGTAAAGAAGAGCATTTGGATTTGGCACAAAAATTTTATCAAAATGAAAAACCAAATAGTTTTGATCAAATGCATTTAGTGCGCCCTGCACTTCCAGAAACTAAAGTTGATCTTCGGGCAATACAAACTACAATGTTTGGTAAAAAAATTGCGGCCCCCTTTTTTATTAATGCTATGACTGGTGGCTCTCACAGATCTTATCTGATTAATAAAGAATTAGGTCGAATAGCCGAAAAAACAAATATTGCATTAGCATTAGGTTCTGCCAGTATTTTAACTAAAGAACCTGATTTAGTTGATAGCTTTTTGATTGCCAGGCAGCAAGATACTGATGGTGTTTTAATAGCAAATGTTAATGCAAAGACTTCAGCCGAACAAGCTGAAAAGATTGTCATGGAGTTATGTGCTGATGCTCTGCAAATACACCTAAATGTGGTACAGGAAATAGCAATGCCTGAAGGAGATCGAGATTTTTATTGGCTTGATAACTTAAAAGAGTTGCGACAGAAAGTAACAGTTCCAATTATTATAAAAGAAGTTGGTTTTGGGTTAGACAGAGAAACAATTCGTTCCTTAAAAAAAGAAGGCTTTAGATTTTATGACGTTGCAGGAAGTGGCGGAACCAATTTCGCTCAGATAGAAAATGCACGTAATACTAATAATGTTTCTTATTTAAATAATATTGGCTTACCTACTGTAGTTTCGAGTTTAATGGCAGCCAAAGAGCAAGTTGAATTTACCGTCTCTGGTGGTGTACGTAGCCCGTTAGATGTTTTTAAGGGGCTTTGCTTAGGTGGAAAATTTGTAGGAATTTCTAATGTGTTTTTACAGGCATTAATTAAGCATGATGCAGATTACCTGCAAAATCTTATTGAAGAATGGCAATATGAACTTGCCTGTCTTCTTGCAATTTACGGTCAAAACGATCTCTCTGGTCTAACCAAGATTGATAAATATTATGACTTTTCACTAAAAACTATTATTGAGCAGTTATTATAAATAAAAATGAGTACCATAAATTTTTCGGATTTTGGTACTCATTTTTATTTTGACAATAATTTAATTTAATAAACGCCATATTTCCTTTTGAACAGCGCTATCATTACTTGATCCTATTATGTGATTAGCTGCTTTTTTGGCACTTGGGAGAGCTGTTCCTGTAGCATAACTGCTACCAGCATATTTTAACATTCCCACATCATTGCCGCTATCTCCAAAAGAAACCATTTCCTTGGGACTGATGTTGTACTTGGTGCCCAAATATTGCAAACCTCGTGCTTTATTCATGCCTTTTGTCGACATATCTATTGATGTAGCTGAGCCGGAAACAAAACCAATTTGCGGATACTCCCGTTTAAGTTTCGCCAAGAGATTTGACATTCTACTTTCTGGGACATCAAATGTGACTTTAAAAATTTGATCATCCAGATGATTAAAATTCTCAACAACTGTCAGTTTTTCATAATATTTTTTCAAATCCTCTGCATATTCAGGACCATCACTTTTTAAAATATATGCACTGGCAAGACCAGAAACCGTTACTTTTTCATCATATTCTTGAATGATTTGTAAAATCGTCTGCCAATCCTCTGCAGAAAGGCAATCAACATGAATTACTTGTCTGCCTTGAGCTACGAGTGCCCCATTATCTGCAATGTAGTAAAGCTGATTAGCCACTTGCGGAAATCGAGAGTACAAATTTTCAAATTGATTTCCACTTGCAACTACAAACTTTATGCCTCTTTTTTGCATTATTTGGAATTCTTGCAAAAATAACTCTCGATCATAAGTTTGTTGGTCTGTTAACCAAGTTCCATCCATATCGGTAGCGATTAGTTTAATCATTCTTTTATTCTTTCTCTAAATTCGTAATCCTTTAGGATAATAGTTTTTAATAATATGATTGCTGATTTTGCCAAAGCCTAAGATAAAGCTTTTAAAACTGACCAGAATAAAACCATTCATATTTGAATCAGTTTTAATAGTTTCTCCATGCAAATACTTTAAATAATTGTTACTACTTAAGTCAACTACTCTATTCTGCTTTCGTCCTGCTAAGACCATAGCCAGCTGATGTCCTGGCTCAAAACGGTTCTTCTTTAAAATACCCAGCTCAACGCCATTGGCTAAAATTTTAAGATGTATATCAGAATTTGTATTTATAGCAGGAATAAAAACATGATTATTATGTACTTGACATTTAACTTGCCAGTTCTCAATTTCTGATGGCAACTTAAATTTATCTAGTATGCTGGCAATCAAATGTACATCCGATTTGGTTAAAGCAGTTCGTGATTTCTTTTGGTGTTTTGACTTTTTGCTTGTCGACGTGAAGGTTTGTTCCTTAATTTTTTCGTCAAGTCTTAATTTTGCCACATACTGTCCTTCTCCAATATTGGCAGTAGGCCAAAATCGTGCTGTTTTAGCTAACTCAATATTATTATCTGACCATTCTGGATGACCATGGTCAATATATTGTTCATCTATTTTTAGTGGCAATATTGTAAAACCAAAAGTTTTAGTTAGCCAAGAAACTACTTGCTCATTTTCTTCTGGAGCAAAAGTACAAGTTGAATAAATTAGTTCTCCACCTGGCTTAAGCATTTGAACTGCAGCAGACAAGATCTCTTTTTGCCTTTGCTGACAAAAAATTACGTAATCCTGTGACCAATACTCAATAGCTTGAGGGTCTTTGCGAAACATACCCTCACCACTGCAAGGAGCATCAACTAGAATTTTATCAAAATACCGCGAAAAATATTTTGTTAATTTTTCCGGTTTTTCGCTCGTAATTAGCGCATTGACTACTCCCCAACGTTCTAGATTTTCGCGTAGTATTTTTGCTCGACTAAGCGAAATTTCATTTGCCAGCAAAAGTCCCTGGCCTTTTAGTTGTGCGCCAATCGCAGTACTTTTGCCACCGGGAGCTGCACATAAATCAAGAATTTTTTCTCCGGGTTGAGCTTCAAGAAAAAAAGCAGGAAACATTGCAGCAGGTTCCTGTGAATACACTGTTCCGCTCACCCATTCAGGATCTTTTCCACTTATTTTGCCGTAATAAGCATCAGGAATTAGTGGGATTTTTTCACTTTGACTATAAGAAAGAGTTTGATTTTCTTTCAATGAATTAATTCGATATGCGTTTTTGGATTTTTCACTAATTGCATTAAAAAGTTGGTCAGCCTTTTGCTTACCCAAAAGCTTAGTATATTTTTTGATAAAATCTTCAGGCAGTTTTGGCATTATTTTGTTCCTTTCGTAATAAGTGCAGAATACCTAAACCGTATAGAATAGAAATTATTATCCAACTAATCATTAAGAGCCATATTAAATGCTGTGGTTTGGAAACGAATTTACGCCATACCAAAAAGAGATAAGCACCAAAAGTAAGCACAAGCTCAACAAGCAAAATTCTAACCCCATGATTGATTAACCAATTTCGTAACAGACTACCTTTCAGATTTGTTTGTTTAACAGTTTTCCAATCCATAAAGGCTAAGAGTAAGTTACTTGCTGCAGCAATTAACAAAAATAACAATATAAATAAAATTTCACGAATAATTGAAAACTGGTGTATCTGATGATTTTTTACAAAAACCGGTGTCTTAGCTTTTACTTTATAATGCTTAGCGATTTGTTGAATCACTTTATCTGAACTGTCTATTATAATTTGATAATCACGCAGTTTGAATTTGCCTGTTGGCTGTTTTGGACTAGTAGTCAAATAATAACTATTTTGTTTCATTTGCCGATAATGCTTTAAAGTTCCTATTACTGTATAATATTTTTTGTTTATATAAATATATTCGTTTCCTTGTGTTTTTAAAGTAGGAACCCCTGCGTTTAAACCCAGTACTGCAAAAGAAACACGACCTTTAAAATCATCTTTGGTAAAGTATCTTCCAGATTCGGTCGGTAATTTTAACACATCATGATTTGACCACACGAGAGTTTGATTTTTCTTAGATTTAGAAATCATATGAACTTGAATTTTATTCTGAGGAAATCTTTTTTTCAAATAGGTCAAGAAAGACCTAACTTCTTGATCTTTTTTGACTTCAATATAGCGAGTATTATTGCTTAAACCATATGCCTCAAGTAGCTGGTTCGCTTCACGTGACTGCACATTTGACAACATACTGCCGATACCTAAAAAAGATAAAAATATAATGACGATTAAAATAGTTTTCTTAAATTTCATGTGCTATCTCAAAAATGTGTTCATTAATAAAATCAAAACTAGGAAAAGTTTGATTAATTCGTTTTAATTCTTTTGAATGATGTACTAATCCTTTTTGCCAAAAAGCCTCTGAATTGGTCGCTCCGCTCTTTTCGCCTATAAAGAGCAGATGGCTTGTTGCATTCAACTTTTGCCAGGTTGATACAACTTTTGTATCGCTATTACCAAAATTAGGAGCCCAAGAACATATTATTAGATCAACATTACCAAACATTTCAACGGCCTTAGCAGCATCAAAATTTGTGACTGACATAAATGACTTGGAACCAGTGTTTGAAGTTTTTGACCAATCTAAGTTATCTGTGACTGTCATTTTAACACCTACATCAGATAAAGCTTTGCTCCAATATGCATTACCTGCCATAATTTCCAGTCCGGTTTTAATGTTTAAACTGTCTGTAATTGTTTTAACTGTCTGTAAATTAGGTAGCGACCAAACGCCAAAATTTATAGCTAAAAATTGCCTAAAATTATTGATTAACTGGTTAATAGCTCTAAATTGTTTAATTTTAGTTTGCGAAAGACTACCACATATTTCTTCAAATATATCTGGTAAAAACCCCAGTTTTTCTGGCGCTTTTTTTAAAACTTGTTTTTGGCTCACGATAGAAATAATATCATTAATTTCCTTGACTTGATGATGCACTTGTTCAATATTAAGCTGATCATCTAATTGGTTAATTTTACTTAAAAAATTTATCATTATCAAATCCCTATAATGATTTTAACATTCAAACGGAAAGATTTCAGTTATAATAAAGGGTAGCATAATAAAGGAGAAAAAATTTATGGCGAAAAAAGTAACAAAAAAGCAAGACGAAGAGCAAGAAAGCTTAGGTAAATTTATTCTCGACGTTGTCATAATGATGGCAGTTATTTTAGGTGTATTCTATGTTGTATTCCATTTTGTACTTTCTAATGACAGAGTCTCTGGACCGTCTATGCAACCGACTTTTGAAGATAATGACCGTTTGATTGCGGTGCGTAATTTTACTCCTAAGCGTAATGATGTTGTTGTTTTGCTTGCTCCTAAGGCAGCTAATGATCTCCCAGGGGCGTATTACATCAAGCGTGTAATTGGTCTTCCAGGAGATAAACTTGTTTCTAAAAACGATAAAATGTATGTCAACGGCAAGCTTTTACCTGAACCATATCTAGAAAATCATTTCAAAAAGGCTAATAATGCTGAAGGACAGACATATACGACGAATTTTACTTATAAAGTTCCGAAGGGTTACTATTGGGTAATGGGCGATCACCGTGATATATCTAAGGACTCACATATTTTTGGTCCCGTAAAACGACAAAATTTGGTTGGCAAAGTCAAATTCAGATATTGGCCATTTAATAAAATTCAGGGCTTTTAATTTCCTTTGAATTTTAATATTTTTCCGCTAAAATAAATTGTAAAGGAGAATTTATTATGAATCAGCAATTAGAAGAATTATCCGATGCAATTATCGATTTTCAAGTAAAACATCATGTTACTGATACAGATTTAGCTTTTGCAAGTCATTTGTCAGTTGAAAAAATTCACGCAATGAAAACTGGCGAAGGCGAGTTTACTCCTGAAGAAATTAATCAGTTGTACGATTACCTTGCTGCAAATCATTAAAAAGTTATCTATATATTAGCGCCGGCAATGCATCTTATTTCATTGCTGGCTTTTATTTTCGATTATTTGAGAAAAATGGCTATTTATAGGATTGATTTAGGAATTACTTTACTTTTGACTAGTTTAATATCTCTTATCATTTTCAGAAAAAGCAAAAATCTTAAAACTGGGAAAATTTCTGCTTTGACTTCATTGCATTTTGTCTTTTAATCTATTGGCTTTTTTGCTGTTTGTTTTATGGCTCTTTTTTGGCTACTGAAAAAGACGCTAAAAATTTTTAGCGTCTTTTAATATGCAAATTTTATTTCCCCTCCCTAGCCTCAAAGAATTTACTGAAAAGAATTGTATCCAAAAACCAAAAAAGTAAATTGATTGCAAGCATTAAAATTAGAGCTAGAGCCAAATCATCATTTGTTCCTGTGGTTTCCCCTATCATAAATCTAAACGGGAACGAAATTATTTGTAGACCTATATCACTTGCTTTGATTGCAAGCCAGGCTACTAAAATAATTACAAAAACTGCAATTACCCGAAAGTAAGCTTTGCTGAGAGCTTCCGGAAGAAAATCCAAAAGAGCACGACTGGAGTAATTTAAAAAGCTGATAATGAAGTAACCAAAAAATGCGCAGAGAATAGTCATCATGATTGCTCCAAAAAAGTTAAACATAATTTCCAGATCAACTTGTTGCAAATGCCGTCCAATATCAGCAAACATTTCGATTATGGCGGTATGAAACTGACTGTCAAAGGTAAATGTCACAGCACTTAAGATAAAAGCACAAATTATTTCCAGTATCACAAAGAAAAGTAATGCACCAAAAGAACTTAAAATATTATCAAAATAGAGTTTTTTGTCATCAATTGGAACTAAACGCCAAGTTTGATTGCCACTGACACGTTCGTTTTGAAAACAGGTGGTTAAATAAAATATCCCGGTAAAAAGCCACGCTGATAACACAAAAATAGTCAACCATAAAGTAAAGAAGTTGGAAAAAATAGTTCTATTAATGTATACATGACCGTTATTAAAATTGAAAAACGACATTGCAAATGAAGCTACGGTCTGGATAATTAACAGAAGAGAAATCCATTTGGTTTTTAATCTGAAAAGCACCGTAAAATAACGATTAAAAATAGCCATTATTCATCCTCTTCTCTTTGATAAAAACTCTCATAAAATTCCTCTACACTTTGATTATCAGCCCTAATTGCTTCAGTCGACTTTTGCATACAAACAGTTTTATTTTTAATAATAACAACTTCATCCAAAACCGCAGCTATTTCATTGACGAAATGATCTGAAACTAAAATCGTGGATTTTTCTTGCTTCCATAAAATTATCGATTTAATAATTTTTTTGCGAGCCATAGCATCAATGCCGGAAAAGGGTTCATCCAAAAGATATAAATCTGTTTTTCTGGAAAAAGTTAGAGCAATTACCAACTTTTCTTTCATTCCTTTAGACATTTCAGATAAGCGCATGTCAGAATCTAAATTCATGAATTTTCTTAACTGCTCAAATTGCTTTAGATTAAAATCATGGTATAAGATCTGATAAAACTTAACAATATCACTAATTCTTGTTGAATTAGCAAATCCTGTCAGGCCATCAGTAAAAGAAAGATGTGCCTTTCTGTCAGCCTCCTTGGTAAAGCCAGCAACTTTAACGCTGCCTCGATAGTTTTTAGCTACGCCACTAATTATTCGCATTAAAGTAGTTTTGCCCGCTCCGTTTTCACCTAAAAGAGCAACAATTATTCCTGGTTTAAGGGTTAAATTTAAATCAGAAATAATTGTTTTCTGGTTCTTTTTGTAAACTAAGTCTGTTATTTCTAAGGGATTGCCCATTATTTACGCTCCTCTTTAAGATATTCAGTTAAAGATTTGAGAATTTGTTCGTCAGAAACACCTAAAGAGTTCATACTCTGAACAAATTTGTCTAGTTCAGCGTTAATTAATTCCCTTTTCGTTTTTTCAAGTAAAGTAGTATCTTCAGTGACAAAATTACCTTCTCCCCTCTTGGTATACAAAATGCCTTCAAAGTTCATTTGTTGTAAAGCACGTTGTACCGTATTGACGTTTACAGTGAGTTGCACTGCTAGTTCACGCACGGAAGGAATTTTTTTACCGGGCTTCAATTTGCCGGTAATTATTTGTCGATATAGGTATTGCTTAATTTGTAAGTAAATGGGAATGTTATCTTTAAATTCCACAAGTCCACCATCCTTTGGCCGTAATACACCTATAGTACACTATCATAAACCAGATTTATTTTTTCCGCAAACCTTTTAATTGTTGTAATAACTTGCTTTTTTGTGAGAAATTACAAAATTGTAAAAGTAATTTTTTCTTATTTGCCTACCTACTTACGTTCACTGGCTTCATAAAAATGATTAAATAAGAAAACGTTGCTGCCCAACAAAATAAGATTGCAAATTGTGGTTGACAAAATTGCAAAAGGTAAATCACTAGAATAAGCAAGTCCGTAATTAGCTGGATTAAATACTGACAAAAGAATTTTGTAGACAAATATATGTTGAATTTTAAAAAAGAACCAGATCAGTACAAAAATTATGAATAAATGGAGTATCTTTACAAGTGCTCCATTAACGTTGGCGGGTACAAAATCTATTATGGACTGGCTAGCAAAGTTAAAGAAACTGATAACAAAATATAAAAAGAAACAACTTAAAATGGCTAAGACAATCGTACCAATTACAGTCCAGAAAACATTGTAATCAAAATTAGGATGCAGATCCATTAGGAAATCATGAAGTCCTCGTTGAAAATCTTTATCAATCAAAAAAGATAAGAAACCTAGCATAACTGTAGCAACTACTTCAAGCGCAAGCATGTAAATAAAAGATACAAATGTACTTAAAACATTATCAAGATAAAACTGGCTGTCACTTATTCCAGCTAACCGCCAGGTTTGACTGCGATTAAATTTTTCACTTTGCAAAGGAGTTAAAATGAATACAAATAATATGACAAGAAAGGCTAAGATGACAAAATATAATGTCCATTCTGGTATCAGACCGACATTATTTTTTAGATTTTTTTGAATATGCCAATTTGTAACTTCATAATAAGTAAAAAAGGCACACGCGAGAGCTGCAATTATCTGGAAAAAAAGCAATACGTGTAATTTTCTTGTTTTAATTTTAAAAAATCTGTTAAATAACCTGCTAAATTTCGCCATTTTGGACTCCTTATTTTTATTTCTAATTGATAACAAATATTGTTTCACTAGTTACTTTTTTTCTTCTGCTTCAAAGAAAAATTTAAACAATAAAATATTAATAATGAACAATATCAAATTAACAACTACAACGATTACATTAAGATAGGGTAAAGTATTATTGTAAGCCGGATTTAAGTTTAAAAAATTCAAAAGGCTACCTAAAACTTGATCGACAAAAATTTTTTCTACTTTGGTAAAAAGCCAGGCTATTACGATAACAATAAAAATATGTAATAGTTTCACAATTAAGCCGTTTGAAGCTACAGGAAGATAATCCATGATGGCTTTACTGGAAAAATTTAAAAAGCTGATCAATAACGAAATGAAAAAGCAACATAAAAGTAAGAGTAGCATGATATCAAAAATAGAACGAATTGTATTCAGTTCAAAATTTGGTCTAAATTGCTTAAGCATTCTTTCGCATGAATTACGAAAAGCGTTGTCTGTAAAAAATGAAACAGTTAGCAAGATACCAGCAACAATAAAGTTAAGAATAATAAAATAAACAAATGTTGCAAATGTGCTTAAGCTGTTAGCGATGTAAAATTTTTCGTCACTGATTGCAGTTAAACGCCATGTTTGGCTATGGTTAATCTTTTCATTTTTAACAATAATATAAATGAAAAAGAAAATGACAAAAAAGACACCTAATAGACAAAAGCCCATTAACCAGTCAGGTAAAAGCTCAGTATAAAAATTTAAAAATTCACTTATCTTACCTGTTCCAATTAGCAGACCAAAAACAGAAAATGCGAGGGCACCAACTGTTTGAATTATTAAAAATGAATAAACATTTTTTGCTTTTTCTACAAAGAATCTGCCAAACAAACTTTTAAATGAGGTCATACTCTTTCCTCCCTACTACGAAAATATTATAAAAATATTAGGATTTACTTCTCTTCTGCTTCAAAGAAATGATTGATTAAAAAGACGTTGATGCCAAGCATTATTAAATTAGCAACAAACATCATACCTACAACATATTCTAATCCCGCAAGATCAGTCGCTTTTAGTAAAAAAAGATTTACAAAAGAGTTTATCAATACTCTATATAGCTTAACAAGAAGTCCCATTAATATGATAATGATGAATATACGAATAAAAGAAATTAAAATATGACTTGATGCTTGTGGTAAAAAACTTAAAATTGCCTGACTGGAAAAGTTAAGGAAACTAACCAAAAAATAAATAAAAAGAGCAGTTAGAATTACCAACAGTATAATACAAATAAAAGTAAGCAATGTGTCAGTATCTAAATTGAGTTCAAACCGCAGATTTTTGCCAAATTTGGGATATGCAAAAATAGATACAAAGAATAATCCAAGCGCAATGATAAAATCTAAAAAGACAAAATAGATTAGAGAAACAAATGAACTTAAGATATTATCAATATAAAACGTGCCATCGCTGATTGGTGCTAGGCGCCATGTCTTACTTCTATTTAAGCGTTCATTCTGAACGACAGTTAAAATATATAAAATAGGTCCAAACAGGAAAGTAAAAGATGCAAATAAGGCCATCCATCCTGGAAAAAATTCAAGGTTATTGTCCAAATTTAAGTGAAACCTGCCAGAATAAAAACTAAAATAAGTAAAAAAAGCTGATGCCAGAGAACTAATAAATTGCAGGACAACTAGAAGATGAACATATTTGGCTTTTTTTTCAAAAAGTTTGCCAAATAAATGGTTAAACATGACCATTATTCATCCTCCGCATCGTATAAGCCTTCATAGTAGTCTTCAACACTCTTATGATGTTCTCGTATCTCTTCAGTTGATTTATGAGCATAAATGGTTTTGTCCTTGATAATGACAATTTCGTCCAGCATACTAGCGATCTCATTCACAAAGTGATCTGAAACGAGAATTGTTGATTTTTCTGGTTTCCATAAAATGATTGAGTTAATAATTTTTTTACGAGCCATAGCATCAATACCAGAAAAGGGTTCATCCAATAGGTAAAGGTCAACTTTGCGCGAAAATGCAAGTGCAATAATTAATTTTTCTCGCATTCCTTTTGACATCTCAGATAATCGCATTTCAGAATCTAATTTCATAAACTGACGAAGTTGCTCAAATTGTTTGCCATCAAAATCTTGATAAATGATTTCATAAAATTTAACAATATCTTTGATTTTTGTTGAGTTGTTAAAGCCCGTTAGACTATCAGTGAATGATAGTCGGGCTTTTCGTTGAGCCTCTTTACTTTCACCAGAAAGTTTAACGGTTCCACGATAGTTTTTAGCCATCCCACTAATTACCCTCATTAAGGTCGTTTTACCAGCGCCGTTTTCGCCTAAAAGTGCTACTATTTTTCCCGGTTGTAAATTTAAGTTGATATTATTTAAAATTGTCTTCAGATTTTTCTTGTAAGTTAAATCTCTAATTTCTAAAAGATTATCCATTTTTTTACTCCCTACTTTAAATGATTAGCCAAAATAAGATGAGTTTGTTTTGGCGTGATTCCTATGCTTTTCATTTTCTGAACAAACTTACGTTGTTCAGCAACGATCATGTCTCTTTTGATTTTTTCCAATAATTTTTTATCGCTAGTAACATAATTACCCTCTCCCCTTTTATTAACCAGAAGACCGGAATTAATCATTTGTCTAAGCGCTTTTTGAATAGTATTAACATTCACTGTTAACTGCTTTGCTAAATTACGTACAGAAGGTATCATCTGATTTGGCTCAAGCTTGCCGGTGATTATTTGGCGACATAGATATTCTTTTATTTGTATGTATATCGGCAGATTGTCTTTAAAATTCATAATTCTTTTCCAACTGTATTACATTTATAATACACTATAATATTACAATAAACTTAAAAGTTATGCAATTACTTACTTAAAATCTTTTTCTCCGAAAGATTAAATAGCCGGCAATCACAAAAATAAGAATATAGATTAGACTACCAGTTAAAAGCTCTTGATTGTTCAGGTGGGTAGTTAAAACATACATACCATAATTACCAAACTGCCTAGTCAAGTCCACCATATTAAAAGGGTTCCATTTCATAATGTTCACCAGTTTGCCTCCGTTCATTAGGTCTGAAGAAATGCTTTGACCCATGAATGTAATTAGAAGGCTTGCTGTAATTACAATTGCACTACTATTAATTAGACACGAGAGTAAAAAAACAATAGCAATAATTAACATTGTAGTTACTAAATCTACTAGAGAAGCAGTTACCATGTTTAGCCATACCGGCTGATGGTATAGATAAAGTTCTGACCAATTAACTCGATAATTAAATATGGTATAACGCAGACAAATGGTATAAAAAAGAGCTAGCAAATGCAGAAAAACATCGTATAAGAACAAAACAATATACTTCGATAAGTAGACATATATTTTATTCGAAGACTTATATAAGAGTGTTAAAATCGTATTGTTTTGAAATTCCATTGAAAAACAGGTGGCACCTACTATCACTAGGATAAACATGATAAAATCAGAAGAATCAAAAGTTAATGTTAAAATTAGCTTTTTACTTTCATCTGCTAAAGCGAAACCGGTAATAAGCATTAGAAAAAATAATATGATAGCTGCGATCCAAGTAATTTTGCGGTGCACTAATTTATATAATTCCTGCTTAATACTATAAATCATTATAGTGATCTCCTCTCTTTATACTCGTCGATGCTTGAATAGATAATATCCTAGAACCATAAAAACTATGCCGTAAATGATATTGGCTATAATTAGTTCAAGACTTGATAAATTCGATTTTAAGCTAAGGCTTGGATTTGATAATTGCTGGGAAATAAAAATCATATTTAAAAAGTTCCATTTAATAGTACTTATAAAATGGGGAAAGGTTTGCATTAATCCTTTGGAAAAGCTGGCACCAAAAAATGCTAGTACAATTCCAAAACAAACTACTACAGCATTATTTTTAACCAGCATAATGAGCATAAAAGATAAGCCAATGCTAAAAAAAGAATAAATCGATGCTCCTGCCAGGTTAGTTACCAGATCATTTAAAAGATTATTACCATTTTTGTTAACTAACCAATTATATCTGACATTATTAAAGGACATGCTTAAAATCAAGGTAAGTAAAAATGCAATCACTGTTAGGAGAAAACTATAGACTAAGACAACCAAAAACTTGGAAAAGTAAATTTGAAACTTGCTTGAAGTCTTATACTCCAGCATGATAATCGTGTTATTCTTGTATTCCATTGAAAAAATTGCAGATGCCACGGTAATAACTATTAAAGGAATCCACTCAATTGCACCAAATCCGTAGCCAAGGGATTGGCGCGTAATAGGATTAGTAAAAAAGTTGTAAATCATTGTTACAATGAGAATAATCAGACCATACAGAGCAATGTTTTCATGCCTGAATTTATAGATTTCCTGTTTAAAGCTTATAAGCATTCTGTCTATCCCCTTTTCTTTTCCAAGACATCAACTACAATTCGTTCAAGGTTGGCTTCAAGCGGCAAAATTTCTTTTAAGTGAACACCTTCGTTAAATAGCAGATCTTCTATTTTGTATATGTCGTTTTGACTTACTATCAAATAATTTTCATTTTCTGTAAATGTGATCTGGTAAGCAGCAAAAATCTTTTTTGCAAGTTTATTATTTTCAGTAGTCAAATGGAATTTTTGGTGACTAATTTTTTCAAATTCTTTGACCTCTTTATTCAATATAATTTGTCCTCCGGAGATTAAGACAACTCTCGTCATTACTTTTTGTAATTCACTTAAAATATGACTTGAAATTAAAAAAGCTGTTCCTTGATCAGAATATCTTTTGATTAATTTTCTTACTCGAATCGTTGATTCAATGTCAAGTCCGTTCATTGGTTCATCAAGAATTACAACTTGGGGCTGATTTAATAAGGCGATGGCTATGCCTAATTTTTGCTTCATCCCCAGTGAATATCCTTTAGCCTTATTATTAATATATGAATCCATTTGTAATTCGGAAATTAGGTTTGCCATATCTTTTTGATCATGAGCATAAAGGGTCAAATTCTGCATTCCAGTAAGAAATGGGTAAATTGCCGGATGTTCAATTAATGCTCCAACCATTGTTAAAGCATGATGGTCATTTTCAGACACATTTTTGCCATTGACCTCTATTTTTCCTTTAAATTTCATTAAGCCTAAAATGGTTTTCATAATAGTTGTTTTCCCAGCACCATTAGGGCCTATCAAACCGATTATTTCACCAGCTTTAACATCAAAAGTAGCATTATTAACTAGCACTGTCCTGCCCACATAAGTACTAACATTATCAACTTGTAGTGCAATAGAACTTCGCATGATCACTAATCCTTTCTCTTACATTATAATAGTGAACTATTTATCTAATACACTAGTATAATAAAATAAATAATCAACTTTTGCAAGGAGTCTTTTGCCTGTTGTCTTAGAAAAATTTAAGTGTTCCACAAATTATCAATATAAAATTTTAAAAAGAAAAAAGGCACATAAAACCATTTTTGATAATGATCCTATGTACCTAAATTTAAATTTCTATTAATTGTGCATAATTTTACTAACCTTTTGGAAGTTAGATAAACTTTATCAGAATAACCTTTTAATTTTTAATTATTTTGATAAAAAAGATTAACAACGGCCGTTTTTGTTTCACTATTTTTTAGCAGCAGCATTCATTTGTACCATTTTTAGCATAACATCTACTGCTTTTGCCATAGATTCAAGAACGGTATATTCAAACCTGCCGTGCATGTTTTCTTGCCCGGAAAAAAGATCAGGACAAGGTAAGCCTCTATAAGTTAAAAGTGAACCATCAGTGCCACCTCTGACAGGGTCCTCGTTGATCGTAAGTCCTTCAGACTCATATGCTTTTCTAGCTAAGTTAACAATTTCCATATGGTCTTTAAGAATATCGGCCATATTGTAATATTGATCTCTCATGTTAAGCTTAATTCTTTCGGTGCCAAATTCCTTATTCATTTGGTTAACGATTGTTTTAACCTTATTTTTGCGATTTTCAAGACCGTCCCTTTCAAAGTCACGAACAATGTATTCCATTTGCGCATTGTCAACCGTACCAGCAAAATGGGTTAAATGATAAAAGCCTTCTCTTCCTGCCGTTTTTTCAGGAACTTCGTTTTGTGGAAGTTGATTTTGGAAGTTAATGCCAACCTGGATAGCATTGATCATCTGATCTTTAGCTACAGAAGGGTGCACATTTACCCCTTGAATATCAAGGGTAAAGGTTGCAGCAGAAAAGGTACCCCAATCTAACTTTCCGGGAGCCCCGCCATCGACTGTGAAAGCAAAATCAGCACCAAATTCTTCGATGTCAAAATGCTGAGCACCCATACCAATCTCTTCATCAGGAGTAAAGCCAAAGCGAATCTTACCGTGTTTGATTTCTGGGTGGTTTAACAAATATTCTGCCACAGTAACTAATTCCGCTACTCCACATTTATCATCCCCACCCAGCAAAGTGTCACCAGACGCTGTAATGATAGTCTGTCCCGCATATTTCTTTAAGTTTGGAAATTCTGCCGGATCTAAATAAAATTTGGAATCTCCTAGACGAATTTTTGATTTGCCATCATAATTTTCATGAACTTGCGGTTTGACATTTTCCGCGTTAAAGTCTGCGGTATCGCAATGCGCTAAAAGACCCATTACAGGTACATCATAATCTACATTAGCTGGAATTTCGGCAATAACACAGCCTGATTTCTGATTATAATGCACATCAGATAAGCCTAATTTTTCTAGGTCAGGTAGAATTACTTCTTTTTGAAATACTTCTTGGCGTTCGGTTGAAGGAAAACGATCAGAGTGCTCATCAGAGCGTGAATTAACTTTTACATATTTTAAAAATCTTGGTAATAAATTTGGATACTCCATCTTATCTCCTTAATTAAAATAAATCTTGAAATGGGTTAGTCGATACTTCAGATTGGGTGATTTCGACATTCCAAGAGTTTTCTTTATTCCATTCAAGCAACTTTTGATAAATTTTTTCTTTAAAAATCTTTTCAGTGTAGTGACCTGGATCAACTACCGTCAGACCGGCAGAAATCATATCGTGGCCTGTATGGTAATAAACATCTCCTGTAATAAAAGCATCAATATTCTCTTCTACTGCTTGATGCCAATATTTGCCGCCATCACCGCAGATAAAACAAACTGAAGATATAGTCTGCTGATTATCAGCAGTAATTAATCTTACCATTTTTACCTGCATCTTGTCTTTGACGTAATAAGCAAATTCCTTGGCAGATAGTGGCTGAAGCAATCTCCCCTTACGTCCTATGGCAATGCCATCATCATCTGGACAAAAAGGCTCAACGTCTTTCAAACCCAACTCTTCAGCTTGCCAGTCGCTTGAGCCATCTTCAGCTTTATCTGAATTAGTATGAATGGAATAGACCGTAATGCCATGAGCAATTATTTTACCGTACATAGCGTATTGGGGATTGGCAAAATCCAAGTTTGGAGCAGGGCGAAACATCAAGGGATGATGGCTGATAATCAAATTCACTCCTTTTTGAATTGCTTCGTCTACCACTTGTGGTCTGACATCTAAGGTCGTCAATATTTTAGTGACATTCTGCTGCATCGAGCCTATTTGGATGCCAACCGGATCACCTTTACTAGCTATTTCTTCTGGAAAATGTTGCCTTAAAACGGCAACTATATCCTCTACTTTAGTCATTTATTTCTTCCTCGATCATTTTTATTTCTGACTCAATTTTGTGCATATGGACTAAATCTTTTTCTTTAGCCTTATTTAAATTAAGCAGTAATTTCTTGTGATATGCAAGTTGACCTCGCCATTTTTGATAAAAAATTTCATTTTTTTCTGTTAAGATTTCTGGACCAAAAAATAGTTCTTTTTCTGTCAATTTGACAATTTTATTAGTTTTTTCTGCCTTAATTAGTTCGTATGTGTGTCCTGCTTCAGCAATAATTTTTTCTCTTTTTATTTGATAATTATGATTCATTAACCAGTTTCGGACACCGGGCTCACCTATATTTGGCTCAAGGATTAAAGTTTTGAAAATAGAATCTTTTAGCCAAGCATCATTTAAAATCTGCGTTATTAACTTGCCGCCCATTCCGGCAATAATTACTGTATCAATTTGATCAGCAGAATTAATAGTATCAAGTCCTGCCCCAAGCCTAGTTTCAATATTCCCATCTAAACCAGCAGCTGCTATGTCTTTTTTCGCATTCTCTAGTGGTCCAGATGCAACATCACTAGCAATAGCAAACTTAATCTTATTTTCTTTCACTAGTTGAATCGGTAAATAGGCATGATCTGTACCAATATCTGCAATGCGTGCACCACGGTCAACCATTTGTGCCAATGAGTTCAATCTTAAGTTCATTTATATCCTACTTTCTTCATAATAAAATTTTAGCATAATGAATTTTTATTAGATAAAGATAAAATAACGATTCTAAATACTTTTTTTATTAGCTTCTAAATCGATCTTACGATCAAACATGCTTGCTTCATCTGTAGATATGTGATGAGCAACTTCGATCACTGTTCCGGAAAATTCTTTTAAAAAAGTAGCGTGAATTTTTCGAGATAATTTTGTGTCCAATGAGGAAGTAGCTTCGTCTGCTAACAAAATTTGCCTTTTCTTGAGCAGTGCGCGGGCAATTTCTATACGCTGATTTTGTCCTCCTGACAAATTTTTACCTCCAAGGCCAACTTGATAATGATACCCCTTTTTTCTTACCAGTTCTTCTAGGCCAGCTTTAGCAACGACATTATTCAGTTCTTGTTTGGTAACCTTTTGTCCTAAAGTAATATTGTATTCAATCGTGTCATTTAAAATAAAAGGTTGTTGATTGATTAAAGCAAAGAGTTCATGGTCTTTATTCCAATTACCACTAGCCTTTTCTCCATTTATCAGGTAAGAGCCTAAATCCAGCTTATATTTTCCTATCAAGACTTTGAGCAAAGTTGATTTTCCCCAACCTGAAGGAGCCTGTAATAATATTTTTTCCCCCTTTTTGATTACCAAATTTACTTTTTGAAAAATAGTTTGTTTATCAAAATAGATTGTGGCATTACTTAAACTCAAATTATTGAAAACAGGGATTGAACTAATATCGCCAGCGGGTCTTTTATACTTTTGTATTTTTATAAATTTAGTCCAAATGGGAGTGGTCGTTTTAATATCATTAACGCACATAAAAATATTAACTATCGGATTCACGAAATTATTCGAAAGCTGCACAATCATCATAAAAGTACTCAAGGCAATATTTCCTATAGTTATCAAATAAACTCCAACACTAAATGGAATAATCATGCCAAAACAATATGCGGCAAAAGAGGTTAATTCGTTTGCAATGCCCTTGGATAAATTCGTTGATTGTAAGGCGTCCTCCATTTCGCGAGCGCTTTTTATTAAGCGTTTAGCAATAGAATTTTCTGAATTATATAAAGAAAAAATGGTTGTGCCGTTAATCGTTTCCGTAACGGTAGCGGTATAATTACTATTTGCCCTTTCCCATTTTTTAGAATTAGCAGAAATTTTTTTACCGGCAAAATTTTGAACTAAGGCTGGAATTATTGCTGCAATAAAAAAGACCAAAGAAATAAACCAAGATGTAATCACTGCAGTGATAATAGCGGTCAAAAATTTTAAGATGTAATTAAAAATTTTTAATTCGGCAACAACTTTATTAGTCTCAATTTGTTTAAGGTCGTTTGTCATAAATGAAGTATCAAGTTTAGCTTGATCATTAATATTAACGATATGATCAGTTGCTATCTCTTTGATTTTGATGTTAATATCATGGATCAAATTTAAAAAGGAATACTGAAAAAGTATTCCAATTATACTGAAAATAATTAATCCGCTAATGGCGAATAAAGTTAATCCGAGTAAATTTCCCGTAGGCTTTTGAGCAAAGGAAATGAATACTTTTAATAGATAAGCTAAAAATACTGACTGAAATGAATCAAGAATTGAAATAATTAGAAAAAGAAAAAGTTTCCATTTCTTTGCATATTTGATAGCCATGTTATCCCCCCTAAAACTTAAAACAGTATTACAAGTATAATGGAACAAATTAATAAATGCCACAAAATCCCTAGTATAATTTTAATTTGCCGGCAAAAAAGTGAGAAAAATTTTCTTTTTCTTTCTAAATTGCTATTTTATAATTGATAATAAGATTTAAAAGAAAGAGATTTTTGACTTAATGGATAGAACTGAACCTGTTACTTTGACAAATATGTGCATGATTAAAAAAAACGATAATATCTTAGTTTTGGATCGTAATGACCCTTATTGGCCAGGATTGACTTTTCCGGGTGGTCATGTGGAAAATCACGAATCTTTTTATGATTCAGTAGTGCGCGAGGTTAAGGAGGAAACGAATTTAGATATTAAAAATCCTCGTCTTTGTGGAATTAAACAATTTTATGATGAAAACGACCACCGCTATCTTGTCTTTTTTTATATTGCCACTAAATTCACCGGTAAAGTCAAGGCATCAAGAGAAGGTAAATTAACCTGGATGACTAAAGAAGAACTTTTCAAACATAAATTAGCATATAATTTTGACAAGGATCTATTAGTTTACTTTAACCAAAATATTGATGAACATATATTAGATGGTGAGCGAGACGAATTATTCTGAGGAGTATACAAATGCTGTCGGAAAAAGGAATTAAGCGTTGGCACCCTGGACAAATAATTGTTCAAGAAATTTTGCTTATTGTGGCACTTGTGCTATTTTTAAAAATCAACCCCCTAACCAAGAGTAGACTTGGAGCAGAGTAGTTCTGCCGGTTTTATTCATAGCATAATAATAATAATAAGTGTGTTAAAATATGATTGTAAAAGTAATTTGAAAATAATTTAAGATTAAAAAAGAGGCCTATAGTATGAAAACTTTTAAAAAACCTTTGGCATGTATTAGCTTGCTTATATTTGGAGTAGGAATTACTGGCTCAAATTTTATTTAAGCGAATCAAGTTAAGGCAGATACTGACTACATTACACCTTCTAAGCCATGGAGGTACAAATATAATTCTGCTTATTACTATGACTTGTCAACTTCGAGTTATTATCAAGATGTTTGGAATAGTGCGATTAATTCGTGGATTAGTAACGGATTTTATTGGCAGAAAGCTTCAAATAGTTCGAAAACTACTTTAAGTAGTTATGATGGATCCGATGATTTGAGTATAGCCGGAAAAACAAATACGAAATATAATACAAGTACTGGACAAATCATTAGTAATCAAGTTCTTTTAAATAGAGCTGCACTTACAGCTTATGGTTATTCAAAGAGTGAACGTGTTAATGTCGCTGAACATGAATTAGGACATGCACTTGGACTTGCTCATAATGAGCCAGACAGCATATCAGTTATGAACCCTGCTAACAGATCTTATAGTATTCAAGATTGTGATGTTCGTGGTATGAATGCAATCTATTCTACACCTGCCCAATTCTCCGTGAGAGATTCAGGAGATATTATAACTGTTACTACTTATATGAAAATTGTGCCAAAGAGCAACCGTTAGTGTAAGTGTAATGGATTAATTGATTTTTAATTACTTTTACACACGTTGTCCCTTAATTAAGCATTTAACTAAGGGACTTTTTTAAAGTCGTAAATTTATGTTGGTTTCAGAAGGGAGTTGCAAATAATATGCGACTGAGCAAAGAAAAATTAGTATTAGGATGTATAACATTATTAGGGTTATGCATTTTTGGGAGTCAAATATCTCATGCAAAAACAGTTCCTCAAATAAGTAAAACGACTTTGACTTTCAATAAGAAGGACAATGAAGCTAAACTAAAAGGTAAAGCTAAAGGTATTAAAAAGTTAAAGGTGCTATATAATAGAAATGTAATTAAAACAGTTAATATTAGTAAAAAAGGACGCTTTTCTTCAAATTTGAAATTTAGTGGCTATAAAGATGTTATCTTATGTGGTTTAAATAAGTCTGGTAAAGAAATAGTAACTAGACGAAAACTAAGCAGTAAAAATTATGCTTCACCTAAACCGAGGATCAATGAGATTGAACGAAAAAATGGTGCAATTTATGTTGACGTGAATGCCAATGAAAATAGTACTCTTATTTTTTATTATAATGGGAAGAAAATTTATACAACTAGAATGAATAAAACAAATTCTCATGACATAACAGTAGCTTTTTCAGATTTTAATCTTACTAATGATTCAAAATACATTTTTGTTAAACAAAAGCAAGTAGGTAAAAAGATTAGTCCGGCCATCAAAACATTAATTCCGGATGAAGGGCAAGCTATCGTTTCAACGTATAATTAGACAAAACAAGGGTTCAATGTCATTAAGTTAAGCAAAACTTTTAATTTAAAAACTGCAATTTTTTAAATTCGAAATTTGCAATTTTAAGTTGAACACCCTACTTGATCTGATAGATGCAATCTAATCTTCTTTCGTATAATCCATCGGGTGTGTGGTAGGCTAAGATCTTGCGGGGCAGGTTATTGCACCATTCCTCAATGCCATAGATTTGCCTTAAGTCATAATCCTTGATGCACTTGCCTTTAGGAATGAAGCGCCGGATTAGCCGGTTATGCCGCTCAACCCCGCCCTTCTCACAAGAAGTATAAGGGTGCGCGTAGTAGACCAGCGTCTGCGCTGCTTCTTCTAACTGGGCTAAATCCGCAAATTCAGAACCATTATCCGTGGTAATGGTCTTAAAGACTTCGTGCCAGTGTTCCTGGTATTGGCTGCGCAAGGTTTTAAAGGCCGCCATCACGCTGGCAGCCGTCTTATCCTTAATCGGGATAATCATGAATTTGCGGGTCATGCGTTCATACAGGGTTAAGAGGACCTGGTCATCTTTGGTTTTATGTCCTAAAACTAAGTCGCACTCCCAGTGACCAAACTCGCGGCGCTGGTTAATAGCAGCAGGACGTTCACTGATACTGCGGCCCAGCTGGCGTTTATGCCAGCGTACCCGTTTAGCTTTCGTCTTGCGGCTTAAGCATTCGGGCAGATCCGTCGTTTTAACCCGTAATAAACCAAGTTCCACATAATGATAAAGCGTCTTGGTGCAGACTGTTTCATTCCGGGTAAAGGCGCGACCGGCGCAGGCATCAAGCGACCAGCCCTGCTTTTAGCATCCTCATAGACAACAGCTAGTGCCTTGGTAAACATCTCCAATGCTTGCCGCGGAATTTGCTGCTGTTCCAATCCATACATAGCTTTACACCTCCTTTAAAAATCATCTCTTAATTCATCTAAGCTAACGCCCAGTGCATCAGCTATCTTACAGGCATTGCTAAATGGCATATCAGCAACTTTTTTATAATTTGCAATAGTGCTCCAAGGTATCCCAGTTAATTTTGATAGCCCGTAAATACTGATCTTTTTACTATTCATTATTCTTTCAATCTTCTTCCACATCTTGTATTGCTCCTATTTGATATCCACAATATCTAGTGATAAATTATAATCATATTTCTGAAATCCCAATATTTCAAAATAAATTATTTACGGAAGGAGGAATTCCTATGAACCAAATTCCATATTGTGATAGTAATGGTGTTGTTTCCGTTACCGTTCAATTGCAGCATGCATCTAACGTTTTTCTTGTCGATCAGCAAAATTTTAATGCTTATCGAACTGGACAAAGCTTTAGGTATATTGGTGGTTTTTATGATCACACGCCTATTCAGCTCAGAGCAAACGGTGTGGGCCGATGGTACTTAATCGTCGATAATGGTTCCGGCGAACAATTTAGTTATCGATGGAACTAATTTAAATAGTTGCATTATTTTTATAGAATTCTTTTACTTTGATAATTACCTCTTCAAAATTTTTATAAGTAAAAGAGTTATTTTTTAATTCGCTTGTAACTTTCTCTGCTAGCATGTCTTCAATTTTTTTATTGACACATTTAGTAATATTTAAATCTTCCATTTGTTACTTATCTCCTAATTAAGTCGCTATCTTTTTTTAAATCGGTGACTTTTTCTATTACAATTTAATCGTTTAAGGTGGCAAAAAAATAATATCAGAAAAGCTTACATCAAACACCTTCTCAATTCTCTTAATGGTTAATACATCAGGGTATGTTCTTCCGTTTTCATAGTTTCTCCATGTCTCTTTGCCTACACCAAAAGCTTTTGCAGCCTCAACTTGTGTTATATTTTTGTTTGCTCTAAGACTTTTAAGAGTTAATTTCATATCTAGTTCACCTCTAATCACTCTTTATTATATTACGATTTAATCGTAAGTAAAAATTACGACAAAACAATAATTTTTTAGTGAAAATGTACAATTTAATTGTATAATGTTTTAAAAGAGGTGCGTTAAATTGACTCACTCATCAAATAGGAAACAAATTATGGCAAAAAATATTCAGCACTACATGGACAAAAAATCTATTTCTAGAAAAAATCTTGCTGATGATTTAAATATAAGTTATACAACACTATCTTCTTGGCTGCAGGCTGATTCATATCCAAGAATTGACAAAATTGAATTATTAGCAAAATATTTTGGAATTAGCGCTTCCTCGTTAATTGAAGACTCAGAAAATAATAAAAAGAGTCAACTTCAAACAATCGATTTAAAAGAGGAACCAAAAGTCATTGCCTATGGCGGCAAACCAATCTCGAAAGATGACATGGAAATAATCAAGGCGATTTTAGAACGGCATTTGAATGGCGGCGATTAGCAATGGAAGAAGACTTAAACACGTACTTATTTAAGTATGCAAATCAGCGTGGTATTACATGTGTCTGGGAACCATTGAATGATCACAAGCCAGCTTATGCAGTAGTTAACTACAACTTAATAATTGTTAATCAAAATTGGTATAAACAGACAGAGATACCTTTTATAATTGGTCATGAAATAAGTCATGTTTTAAATGAAGATATAGTTTGCAACTGTCAGGGGCGTTATGCTGTCTATCCCTATGAGTTAAAGGCCGATAGAAATTCAACTACTCTTTACGTTATGTCAGCGTGATCACAGAATCTGGAATACTTATTGAGCAATATGGCATCCCAACAAGAATGCTTGATTATGCAAAGACAATTTTTGCAAAGAATAGAAGCTTAATTTTAGAAGCGTAAATTAACAGGAGATTTTATGAATAATAAAGATGACAATAAGTTGCCGAAAAACCTGAAGAGAATAGCTGCTGACGATTTTTTGCTTATTTCGCTGCTCTATTCCTACAATGTCGATTCAGATAGCTTTAGATCAGCCAATATTATCAGATATGTTAAAATCTATCATCCTTCAGAATATGAAAGGACCCACACCCTGTTTGCATTGAAGTGCAATGACAAAAACCTGGAGCCTAAAATAAGGCTTGATGAAATTATGGTCATTCATCCCCAAAACACGGGCGAACTAGGTGATTATGTCTTATACAATGGGCCACTCGGAACGTTAGTTGGAAGGATGTGCACACGTAAGGGTGTGAACGGAATTAGCTTTAAAGATAACGCATCAGAATGGCATCCTGGTCGAGGTGAAGACCTGGTAATTTATGGCAAAGTAATCAGTGTAATGAGAGAGTTATAATTCTATATCCACCACGCAAGTGACGCTAAACCTGCGGCAGAAATGATTTTCTAGGAGGAAAAAATGAGTAAATCGAAAAAAGGCTTTACTGCTTTAGCTGTTTCTGCATTAGTCCTATCACTTTTTGGATGTTCCAACAATAAGAGTACTGAGTCCTCAAACAAAACGATCAAGAAAGAAAAGAAAGCAACAAAGAAGCCAGCTGCTAAGCCAAAAAAGAAAGCCTTGACCAAAAAACAAAAGGCAAAAAAGAAACAAAAATCTTTTCAGTTAAAAGATTCTCAAAAGTCAATGACTAGTGAGCTGCCTAATACTCCTGTAGTAAAGGATTATGTTTTAAAAATTAAATATCATGGTGATGGTGACGTTGATATTTCAGTAAACAATTCTTTTAATTCGCTAACTGAAGACGAAAAAGACACGGTTGCTGAAAAAGTTAATACTTTTGTAACTTCGTATGCTGAAGATCTAGAAGCTGAAGCCGATCCGTATTGCTTCCTAACATTTATTCACAATGGCAGCTTGGTAGGTCATTCAAAGCAATTTAGCCATAACGAATATAAGTGGCAATAACTTAAGTATCAAAAAAGCCTTTAAGAAATCGTGTTCGTAAAGGCTTTTCATAAAAATAAAAGATTGACAGCTAGGATAATAAATGATAATATTTGTTTTAGTTTGAGAGGTACTTCGGTTTGAAAGTACACGAGAAAACTCCTTGCTGTTAATAGCTTGGAGTTTTTTTCGTATGGAAGATAATTTTAATTTTGATAAACCTTATAAAACAAGTACACAATTAATTGAAATTTTGAAATCAAGAAATTTAGTTATTAATAATGATTCTTTAGCAATTGATCTACTTAGTTCATATGGATATTATCCTTTGATAAATGGATACAGCAAACCCTTTTTTAAGCCTGATAATCCTAAAATTTATCAAGATGGAACATCAATAGAAGATATATATTCCTTATATTTAATTGATTCTCAAATTCAGGAAATTTTTTTATCTAATGTATTAAAAGTTGAAAAACATTTAGCAAATACCATAGGTAATCAAGTGGCTAAACACCTTGGCGTAGATAACAATCCTGATAATCCAGAATCATATTTAAAAGCAAATAACTACATTACTAAAAATAGAAATAGTGTTATACGGTTCATACATAATAATGTAATACCTACCCGTGACAATCCAACTGCATATTATCGAGAGCATAAAAATCACATACCGCCATGGATATTAACTCAAAATATGATGTTTGGAACCTTAATCAGATATTATAAAATTCAACAAGAAAAAATAAAAACTTCTATTGTAAACGAATTGATTCTTCCAGTTCATACTAAACCAAATGGATATGAAAATATGAATATTAAAAAAGCTATGTTTCAATTCTCTTTAGAAATTTTAAGTCAATTTAGAAATGCTTCTGCTCATTCAAAACCTGTATATATGTTTCAATCACATGTTGATAACCTTCCTCCAACATCTGCTCTAGAAGTATATTTGGGAAACAATATTTTTTTTGGTAGTAAAAGTGACGAAATATCTTTAGAAAAAAAGGGACTTTATGGTGCTTTGCTTTATCTATTGCTGTTAACAAGCGATTCATACCAGAGAATTTATATTTTAAATAAATTGGAACTAATTGAAAAATCTTATCTGGATGAAAATAATAATAATGCTAAAATGGCAAATAATTATAAATTGTATTTAAAAGCAGCAAATCTGCCTACTGATTATTTAAATAAATTGCGTAAGGCAAGTAGCTATATTAATTCCAGTAAAAATTATGTTACTAGTACATTTGATGGCAAAACAATGAACTTTATTATGCACTTATATTTGCCTCCAGCTAGATCAGGAGAAATGAAAAAAGTTTACGTAGCACAAGGAGAAAATATCTATCACTTTAATGAAAAATGTTCTCAAATAATAAATAAAAATACTACTTCTTTTACATTGCTATCGGCTAAAAATGAAAACATGGAACCATGCAAATTTTGTTGTAACAATATTTAGAAAGAAGGCTTTTCAATTGCCAAAACGTGATAAATAGATCAAAGAAATAACACTCAAGAGCGGTGAGAAATACTATAAGTAGAACACTTACATTGGTCTTGATCAAGTGACCGGCAAGCGCGTATTTTCAAACGGCACCTACGACAACTACAACGACGCCAAGAATGCTTACGACAAGGTGTGGCTTGAGGGTACAAAGCCCAAGCAGAAAAACGTAGATGACGTTTTCAAATTGTGGTTTGACATTTATACAAATGAAGTCAAAGAGTCATCCGCTAATAAAGTAAATGCTACTTATCAAGTTCATATTAAGTCCTGGTTCGGCGATGATTATATTGATCAAATTAGTAGTGAAAAGTTTCAAGCTTTTGCCAATAAAAAAGCCTAAGAAATAGTAAAGTACCGGGAAGTCATTGCTCGCTTTAATCAAATTTATAAATAATGCAGCTGCCATGAAATATTGTAAGCCAGAAGACAATCCAGTTAACATAATTATCGTTCCAAAGAGAACAACTCGCAAGAGACGAAATATCAAAAATAACTTCTACACGCTCTCTGAATTGAAAGAATCTTTAGATGCTACTAAAAATTATGACTTTAGATATTACACATATTTTATGCTTCTTTCTACAACGGGATTACGCAAATCAGAAGCTCTAGCGTTGCAATGGTCCGATATTGATTTGGATAAAAAAACAGTGAATGTTAATAAAACTCTTTCCACTGGGATAAGAAACAAACTAATCATTCAATCACCAAAAAGCGCTGATCCAAACCGTGTTGCGGTACTTACAGATCACATGGTTAGCGTATTGAAAGAATATCATAAAAATGAAAAAATACTTTTTCCCATTATTTTTCATAAAGAGTCAGGAAATTACCTTAATCTATCTAGACCACAAGCTTGGTTGAAATCAATTTATGCCGCTAACCCTCAATTAAAAAAACATATTACAGTTCATGGCTTTAGACACACTTATGCTACCCATAATAAAGGAGAAGATATGACTGATGTACAAGCCGTAATGGGACATGCTAATGTTTCAATGACGAGACATTATACACATTCAACTCCAGAAGGTAGAAATAGAGTAAGAATTTACATGAACGATTTAGGTCTTTAAATAATCTTTTCGAACTTTTTTCGGCTCTATAATTTATCCTGTTGATGACTTATCCATGTGGTAAGCTGTTAATGGGTTTTTTATTGCATAAAAAAAGAGGACATTTTCCTCTTGCTTCGTGTAATAAAATATTAACTTCACCCAATATTTTTTTATAGAAGGTTTGAATTATGTCCTCTCTCGATAATTATATTAAATTTGCGCTTGATATTAAAGATCAAAACATTGTTTTTGAAGATTATTTCTTCCGTTTGGTTAACGGCTATAAGCAGAAGGTTTACCAAGCTGTCTTATTGCAGCCCAGTTGTCCCTTTTGTAGCTCGCAGGAGCTGCGGCACAATGGCCGTTTGAAAACCGAAATCCGCTATCCTGCTGCCAATGTCAGCCAGTCATTATTAGACTTTTTAAGCAGAGAGTCTGGTGTCGCACCTGCAATAAACGCTCAATGGCTCAATCTGACCTGGTAGGCAAATACTGCTGTATTTCCCAGC
>NZ_JBVOWJ010000016.1:0-9792 GCF_058139575.1 Lactobacillus sp. VURO6/B1 (VP7)
TATATCACAGGCCAAACTGCTTTAACACTTAATTTAGACTTTACTATTCCTAATAATCACTTAGCGACCGTGATTGGCTGGTTCGTTGACTCGATCCCAGAAGAAGTTTTGCTGGGTGATACTGCCAAAACTGGGCGGCCTGCTTATCACCCAGCTATGATGCTGAAGATTTTGCTCTTTGCTTATTCTCGCAGAGTGTTTTCAGGCAGAAAGATTGAGCTGCTGCTGGCAGAAAATCTGCCGATGATGGTATTAGCTGAGCACCAGCAGATTTCATATCATACAATCAATAACTTTAGATCAAGCGACCACGCTAACGAATTGGTTAAGAAAAGCTTCCTTTACTTTGCTAATCTTTTAGAGGCAGAAGGCCTGATCAATGAAGGGGGCGCTCTTCATTGATGGCACAAAAATTGCAGCTGATGCTAATCGCTATACTTTTGTTTGGCGCAAGGCGGTCGAGAAGTTTCATGAAAAGCTAAAGGGTCAAGCAGCAGAGCTTTATGACGAACTGATTGCTAAAGAAGTCGTTAAAGCAATGGCGCAAGAGCAAGTACAGACCAGCCACGGTTTGACCGAACTAGCGCGTGAAACCGAAGCTGAGATTGAAAAACTGACTGAGGAAATTGCGCAAGAGCCTAAAGTCATTCCTGGTGGTTCTCCTAAAAAAGCCAGAAGACGTGGTCTTAAGAAGCTGCTTCATCAGCTAAAAAAAGATTATGTTCCTAGAATGAAGAAATATGAAGAAGCAGAAAAAATCTTTGCCGGGCGCAATAGTTATTCCAAGACAGACCATGACGCGACTTTCATGCATATGAAAGAAGATCATATGAAGAATGGGCAGCTCAAGCCAGGCTACAATATTCAAGCAGCGACTACGAATCAATATGTAGTTGACTTTGCTTTGTATCCTAATCCAACTGACTTTAAGACCCTAGAACCATTTTTAAAACAAATGACGACACTGGATAAGTTTGACAAGATTGTCGCCGATGCTGGTTATGGCAGTGAATATAACTACTCACTGCTAGAAGACAAGTATTCAAATAAAAAGTACTACATTCCTTATACCATGTACGAAAAGGAACAAACTCGGAAATATAAGAATGATCCGACTAAGCTGATTAACTGGTTCTATAATGAAAAAGACGATTACTACCTTGATCAAAATGGCGTTAAATTCAACTTCAAATATTATAGCCAGCGCCAGGAGCGCTCGACTGGTCAAGTACGTGATTTTAAGGTCTATGAAGCAGATGAAGTACAACTAACACCGGAACTAGAGCAATTGGCAAAAACCAAAAGCGGACATCAGCGCCAAGTACGCTATAATCCTAACTGGCAATACTTAAAAGAAAAAGCCAAAGCAGTTCTCCAAAGTCCCGAAGGCAGACACAGCTATAGCATGAGAAAGTATGATGTCGAGCCCGTTTTCGGGCATTTGAAGAACGTCTTTGGCATGCGCCGAACCCATTTAAGAGGGAAAAAGAAGGTAGAAACCGATGTTGGAATAGCCTTCATGATGATGAATTTAAGCAAATATTGGCACAGAAGATGGCCTAAGGACCATTCTTTTTTATTCAAGAATAAAAAGAGACAGAAAAAGACGATCAAATTAAGAGTTAAATTGATCGTCTTTTGTTATCTGGGAGTTAGTTTTTTCCCAGACACTTTTGATCTATTTATCAGATATGGCTTCATTCAGCTTCTGTAAATTTTTTACTAATTCATTCTTCGTATCGGCTCCTAAAATTTCAGCATAACTATTCTCAGAATTAACAAAATAATAAGTTATTTTTGGTCCCAGCTTGATAGCTTTTTCAGTTAGGATTATTGCCTTTAATCGTGTATCATGTTGATCAACTTTTTTGGTAATTAAACCTTTTTCTTCCATTAAGCGTAATACATTAGTAGCAGTAGACTTCCTAATGTTAAATTCATGCTCAATATCCTTTTGATAAATGGATTTGTTTTGGGCAAATGAAGTCAAATATTCAATAATTAGCATCTGTGTTCCGGTTAAGCCAATTTTTCTAGCGTAGTAATCAACATTACGATTAAAAGTATTTTGTATACGCTGTAAGGCTAATCCTAATCTGTTCATTAATCTTACTCTATTCCTTTGTTTTTACCGATTTTGTAGCTTGATAAAGTAAGTATACACCAACAAGAACAATAATCAGAATAAAAATAAAACCTACCTGAGCAGCTTCAATATATTTTCCAGTAGTAGTGCTTTGACCACTCAGCTGTTCCACAAATTGCATAATAGCTGAAATAATTGCCGTGCCGACAGCTCCAGCAAATTGCTGTGCCATATTGAACAGACCATTGCCATCTGTATTTTCTTTTTCATCTAGTTGACCAATGGAAGCAGTCATAGTATCACCCATTACCAGGCCTATACCCATCATTGTAATAGCATAGAACAGAATAATTTTGCCAGATGATAGTGAGGAAGCAAATAAACAATAAAGAATGCCGCCTACTATTTCAAAAAAAGCACCAGTCATAATTGGTTTTCTGGGACCATAATTGTCGAGCAATCTGCCACTAATTGGTGAGAGCACTGCTCCGACAAGTCCACCTGTTAAAAGCAGAAGACCTGTAGTCATTGCTGTAGAATGATTAACAATTTGAACATAATTTGGCAAAATGAAAGACAATCCTAAGGTATTAACTTGAAAAATAAAATAAGCCGTGATGCCTTGGGTAAATTTAGTATTTTTAAAAACTCTAATATTAATTAACGGAGTAGCAGTATTTAAAGAATGCTTGATAAAAATAATTAAGCAAATAACGCCGACTGCTAAAGGTAAAATAAACATAAATGGTTTTTGTAAGATAGTAGACAAATTGCTAAAAGCAAAAATCAAGCCGATAAATGTTAAAGCAATGCTCAGAAAGCCTGCTGTATCAAGTTGCGTATGTACAATTTTCTTAGATTCGTCATTAATTGAAGCTATACCCATTAATAGAGAAATTATCATCACCGGAATTATAAAAATAAAGATATAACGCCAACCTAACGTATTGACGACTAATCCGCCAAACGTTGGTCCTAAAGCTGGAGCAACTGCCGTTATCATTGTTCCTATTCCCATAAGCAATCCAATTTTATCTAAGGGTGTCCGTTCCAAAATAATATTAAACATTAATGGAATAGCTATTCCCGCTCCTGCTCCTTGAATAACACGACCAAGTACTAGAAAAATAAATTGGTTTGCTACTGCATCAATCACTAAACCACAAATAAATAAGGTAGCGGCTGTAACAAAAAGTTTTCTTGAACTAAAATTTCTTTTTAAATATGCAGATAATGGCATAATAATAGAAGCAACTAATAAATAACCAGTTGTCATCCACTGTACGGTAGCCATATTAACATGAAAATCCTTCATCAAAACAGGAAAAGTAACGTTTCCCGCTGTTTCAATTAGCACACCCGAAAAAGACATTAATCCGGCTGCGAAAACGGAACAAATTAATTTTGCGTCTAATTTTCTTTGCATTCAAATTCCTCCTGAATATTTAGTTAGCAAGCTAACTAAATAACCATATTAACTCACATATGCTAAAAATGCAATAAAACAGAGCAAAGAAAAACACCTGAAACTCAGATGTTTTTCTTATAATTAAATATTTATTTATCAGTATCAATCACATATTTTTGCCAATAACGCCAGACATTTTCACTTGAAAAGCGTTTAGCATTTTCATATGCGCCATCGTTCATTTTCCTGCGTAATTTTGGACTAGCAAAAAACTCAGTAATTTTGGCAGCTAAATCATCTATATGACCACTTGGTACAATAAAGCCACTCTGACCATCAGCGATTAAGTCCTCTACTCCATAATTAATATTATATGAAGCTACTGGAACACCGTGAGATTGAGCTTCAAGTACAGAAAGATTGAAACCCTCATACCTGGATGTAGCAACAGCAAGCTGCGCATCATCATATATATGATTCATGTCTTTCGCATAACCCATAAAATGTACTACATCTTCCAAGCCCAGATCCTGTACTAATTTTTTTAACTTTTTTTCTTCCTTGAAATTATTAGCACCATTACCATAACCATAAATATCTAAGGTTAGCGAATCATTATTTTGATAAGCCTGATTAAAAGCTTTGATGGCATCATCAATCCGTTTTTCATAAAACAGTCTAGCTACTACTATTATTTTACCTTTAGTGCGTTCACTCATCGGAATATGTTCAGCATGTAGCTGCTCATCTGGCACTATTCCAACAGGAATAGCAACGATTGGTACTTGTGTCCGTAGCCTTTTACGCATATCATCTGCTTGCTGTTTTGTAGGAGTAATTACTAAATCGGTCTTACTAAGTAGCTCATTATTAGAAATTGAGTTGTAAGTAAGAGGTGAAGTAGGATCCCAGTAATCTCTAAAATGAATACTGTGAAAATGCTCAATTTTTCTGGCAGACGTCTTCATATTAATCATTGGTACATTGGTAATATTGGAACGGTCCGAAATAAATGTTGATATTTCATCCCCATCTTGCTGATTCAATTCATCAAGCATGATGGTAAAGGCCTGACCATTATTCATTAGTGAGTGGACAATGCCATGAATATCGGTCATTTGAATGTTAGTGGCTGGATAGACATTTGGTTTTCTTTCATATGAGATTTCATAGTAAATGGTATTGTTCGGACGAAAGAACAATTCATAAATCAAATGACCATCAACTGTATCATAAATTTGGGTCATACTCTTAAATCCACGTGTATCGTAAAAATCCTGTTTAATACAGTGGACATCAGCATTAAAATATTTAATTGTATCAATGCTACCATTAGGTAACATAATAATAGTCATTGTTTTACGTTGACCCTCATAGACTTCATAACCATTGTCAATTTGTTTCACCTTATTGTCACTAGGAATCGGCAAATCTTTTATAGTTACAATACGATTAGTAAACTTTACTGTGCCGGCAAAAAAGTCGAACTTATTAACGTAATCATCATCGGTCATGTTATACAAAGGTAAATTACGGTGAGCAAATCGGTTATATTCTGATGTCACTATTTTTGCCTTAACGTGATTGCGTTTAAAGAGCATTAATCTTTTGACTTCTGCGTGCTCTATTCCCGAACTATTCGCATCTAATCTATTATCTAAAAAGTAATACATAAATTGTCCTTTTATTCCTATATTAAAACTGTCATAGTTAATTTTAGCATAAATTCTCTAAATATAAATAGTGAATTTAAAAAGCAAAAAAGCATTAGCCGCTCTATATTCGGCTAATACTTTAGTTAAATTATAAATTATTTACTGCCGCTTTTTAGTTAATTTTAAAATTAAAGGCCAAATAATTGCAGCAATTATGCCCAAGGCTAAACCAGCCCACAGAATCGGGGAGGTAGTTAATGAAATCCCGCTGACAACATTGCTTTCCAGCCATTGAACTAATTGATTTGCTAAAAACTGTAATGCTCCAAATGATCCGATAGCTGCAATTAATAAAATAATTGAAGCCCAATATTTACCGAATAACATCAATAATGCAGCTAAAATAAAAACTAATATTGTTGCAAAAAGGCAATAATGAAAAATACTAATACTTTGGTTAACTTTGTTCTTGTTTTCGTCTAAACCATTGTTAATTTTATTTAGCAGAAGGTTGCTTACAGCTTTTTGTACTTCATTATTTTCAGGAAAAGACAAATTTTTAGCAGACACTTCTCCATTTTCTTGATAAGTAACACCGAGATTATATAAGCTGACATAAGACATATCATTATGATACTTTTTAGGTAATTGCTCTAAAATTTTATCCTCAACACCGAAATCTTTAGCCAGTTTCAAGGTACCTTTTAGCCTTGAATCACCAGTATCATTTACGCTTTTTTTAATTACTTTCTGTGCCATGCCACGAACATTTTGCACATTAATAGTTATTGGTGACTCAAGTAGCAGAAAGCCAGAAATACAAACCGCTGCAGTAAAAATCACTCGGAATAAAATACTAGCAAATTTTTTCATTAAATTAACCTCCCACATTAATATTAACTATTTAATCTAACAGTCATGTTGACCCGAAGCTAAACAGTTACAATTAACCATTTCAGGAGCACTTTCTTTTTTATAAGCAAGTTCTTTTTCTATCTTAGCGATGTCACCCTGAGCAAGAGGCATATCTTTCAAAATAGCTATCATTACCTGACCTTTATGCATATCACACATATGACTCATCATTTCTTTTGTGACCTGAATCATCATTTCGATCTGAGTAACAGTAGCAGAATAAACGAAACGGCGACCATCTTTACGGGTTTTTAACAAACCCTTTTTGACCAAACGTCCCATCAAAGTTTTGATAGTAGATTCAGACCAGTTCTTTTTTGCCTGCAGCTGCTGAATCACTTCACCAGTGTGAATTTCACCTAAAGTCCACACTATTCTCATAACTTCCCACTCAGCTTCGGAAATATTATGTTCTCTATTTTTTTCTACCATAATAATCAACTCAACTTTATTTTACTACAGAATAAACTTTTTTATTGCTTTGGCAATTCCATCATGATCATTATCTTCTGTCACATAATCTGCATAATCTTTTATCTCTTCGATTGCGTTACCCATGGCAATTTTCATAAAGTCAGGATTTGTAAACATGGAAACATCATTGCCCTGATCGCCAAACACCATAACTTGACTTGGCTTAATTTTCAATCTTTCAGCTAATTGTAAAACAGCATTTCCCTTGGAAGCATCTTTAATGTTGATTTCAACAATTGAGGAAAAGCTGCGAACAATATCATATTTTGCAAAAGCCCATTGAGGAATATTATTCCATAATTTATCAACTTCTCGCTCATCATCAAGAACGCTTAAACCTACTTTATTAAAAGCAAAGTCTTGTGTTATTTCTTCAGCTTTACGCACTTTAAGCACATTATTTGTAAAAGTTGCATTCCTTGCCAGGTTAACTCCTATATCACGATCACATGTCCAATAGCATTCTGGGGTTTCAAAATGAAGGTTAACCTGAGCTAATCTTTGTAATTTCCTCATGTTACTAAAATCGCGATAGTTCATCTCTTCATTCATTAAGATATTGCCCGCCAAGTCTTGGATCACAGCACCATTGAAAACAATGTCATATTGCCTTTTACCCTGCAAACCTAACTGTTTATTAAATTCAATTGTACCAGACAATGGTCGACCTGTAGCCAGAACCACTTTTATACCCTGACTATCTGCTTGTTTAAGAACTCTCTCAGTTTCAGGTAAAATCTGCTTTGTAGTTGTCAGCAAAGTGCCATCTAGGTCAACCGCAATCAACTTTATTGCCAAAATAATATCCTCCTACACATTTTCACTATTTTCTTTATTATACAAAAGAGTCTGGGAAAAAAGTAGGTCATTATCCATACTAAAAAAGTAGACAAGCCTTCAGTTTGATATAACTTCTAAATTCTAGGGTCATATCATTTTTAGTGGTTTGCCTACTCTTTTTTTCAGGGATTAATCAATAATATGATTTATTTTTTAACCCTTCTTTTCTGCCAATATCTTTTCCAAAAAAAGCCAAAATATTATTCTACCTATTCTACCGTTACGCTTTTAGCTAAATTACGTGGTTTGTCCACATCCAATCCTTTATCTTTTGCTGCATAATATGCAAATAATTGTGCTGCAACCACACTAACAAGTGGCGAAAGATAATAATTAACTTCAGGTAAAACAATATCATCGGCTAGTTTGGCTAATGATTTACGCGCAATAGTAATTACAGTTGCTCCGCGTGCGATTACTTCCTGAATATTGCCCCGCATCAGATCAGATGTGACAGAGTCATTAATCAAAGCAATCACAGGTGTACCTTTTTCAATTAATGAAATTGTCCCATGTTTCAGTTCGGCTGCTGCAAAACCTTCAGTTTGAATATAAGAAACCTCTTTCAGTTTAAGGGCAGCCTCTAAAGCTACTGGATAATCAATCCCCCTACCAATATAAAAGGCATTACGACTTGGTATAATATTCTTTTGAGCGAGCTGTTCAATTTTCTCCTGGCTGGAAATAACTTGTTCTATTCCTTCCGCAGCTAAAGCAAAATTCTTTTTTAACTCAAAATCTGCTGCGTCTTTAATACCTATTTTTTCTCCTAATGCCTTGGCAACTATCGCTTGAACAGCAACCTGTGCAGTATAAGCTTTAGTTGAGGCTACGGCAATTTCAGGACCTGCTTCAAGTGACATAGCATAATTAGCTTCGCGCGCCAGAGTAGAATTAGGCACATTCGTCAAAGTTAGACTGGGAATGCCCCGCTTGATCGCCTGTTGCAAGACAACACGTGAATCAGCCGTTTCACCTGATTGCGACAAGAAAATAAAGAATGGGTGCTTGGACATCATGGGAAAATGATAGCCCGCTTCTGAAGCAAAACCTACTTCAGTTGGAATTTTAGTTAAATGTTCAAAAAGTTGTTTACCAATTAAACCCGCATGATAACTTGTACCAGCAGCAAAGATATATAATCTGTCTGCCTTTGATAAAGCATTAATAATTTTAGCATCTACTTTAGGGTCACCATTTTGATCAAGATAATATTGATCTAAGTGCCGTAAAACACTTGGCTGCTCACATATTTCTTTAAGCATGTAAAATTCATAGGTGCCTTTAGAAGCGGCATTTTCGTCAATATTTAACTCATATGGTTGATGTTCAACTTTTTGACCAGCAAGGGTTTCAAGCTGATACCCGTTTTGAGTAATGTCTCCGACTTCACCATCTTGTAAATCAACGAAAGTTTTGGTTTGATCCAATACCGATAAGGCGTCAGATGCGATCACATTAAAGCCATTACCAAGTCCCAACATCAAAGGAGATTTATTTTTAGCAATAAAAATATGATCTGGATTTTGATTATCTATTAATAAAAGGGCATATGATCCCTTAATCAATTGTAGGGCCTGCTTTAGAGCCGTAAAGGCATCTTCATTTTTTTCACGAGCAAATTTGCTAATTAATTGGACAATTACTTCAGTGTCTGTGTCAGATTTAAAGGAAACATCTTTGAGATATTGCTTTTTGATGTCCTGGTAATTTTCAATTACACCATTATGAACTAAATAAAAACGTTCGGTTTCATCAAATTGGGGATGAGCGTTAGCTTCAGTGGGCTTACCATGTGTTGCCCAACGAGTATGACCAATTCCAACCATGCCTTGCTCTTCTGGGGTCATTTTGTTCTTCAAGTCCTCGATACGACCAGCAGTTTTAGTTAAATATTCTTTTCCTGCCAAATCATTGAGGTAAATTCCCGCAGAATCATATCCGCGATATTCAAGCTTTGACAATCCATTTAAAACAATTTCTCTAGCAGATTTCCCTACAATGCCAACAATGCCACACATATATTTCTCCTTTGGTCTAGTAAAAAATTTTTGATTTGGGCTAATTAATTATTTCAACTTACGTATGGCATATTAGACTTTTTTAACTAATTGGTCAAGCCTTAATTTTGCAATTGGTCTATACTATAATGTGAAACTACTGTTACTAACACAAAAAGCAGGCAAAAATAATTGATGAAGATCTTAATTGAGGACAGTTATACCTTCGTATAAGCATAAACCATCAGATAATAAACAAAAATGATATTCAAGTATTATTCAATATGCAAAAGAAAGCGGGTTTCTTGCTGCCTTTTTGTTTTAGGTAAATTGTAGCCCTTAATAGACAATTAACCAGATAGCTATTAGAATTTAAGGATAAAGGAGTAATTACAATGAAAATTAACAAAAAAT
>NZ_JBVOWJ010000017.1:0-9294 GCF_058139575.1 Lactobacillus sp. VURO6/B1 (VP7)
CGACCCCGATCAAATATCGAAATCGTGCATTGAGTCTTGCGTAATATTAAAATGTCTAACTTTTTAGTTGCACTTCAGTTTCGGAGCTCTTATTAATCTGTCAAATTTACCCTAAATCAGCACCGTTAGTAGAAATAACCTTCTTGTACCAGTCAAAAGACTTTTTCTTGTAGCGCTTAAAGGTTCCGTGTCCTTCATCATCTTCATCAACATAGATAAAACCGTAACGTTTCGACATTTCACCAGTTGAAGCACTGACTAAATCAATACAGCCCCAAGGAGTATAGCCCATAACATCAACGCCATCGTCTATTGCCTGGGAAATAGCCTCGATATGTTCACGCAAGTAGTCAATTCGGTAATCATCAGCCACATAATGGTTTTCATCCGGCTTATCGACTGCGCCCAAACCATTTTCAACAATGAAAACAGGTTTTTGGTAGCGATCGGACAATTGGTTTAAGGCAATTCTTAATCCAGTTGGATCAATTTGCCAGCCCCAGTCGCTGCTCTTTAAAAATGGGTTTTTAACGCCGCCTATCATATTGCCGTTAGCAGTTTCCAGTTTCTCGTGGGTCACATCTACTACAGATGACATGTAGTAGCTAAAGCCAATATAGTCAACTGGGTATTGAGCTAGCAATTCCAATTCATCATCTGTGTAATCAATGTCAGATAATTGCACACCTTGGCGAGCTAATAAGCTCTTAGTATAGGCAGGATAATGTCCTCTTACTTGAACATCGGCACAGAAAAAGTTATTAGCCTGATTATCTTGCAGGGTAGCTAATTGGTTCTTAGGATTTGAATCATAGCTGTAAGTGGTAGCATATAAAATCATGCAGCCAATTTTCATATCAGGATTAAGTTCATGACCAATTTTAACAGCTTTTGCACTAGCAACAAATTGGTTATGCCATGACTGGTAAATATTTTTCTTATCGTCAGCGCCATTACTTGTCGTCAGGCCCTGACTCATAATTGGAAAGTGAGCGGCACTGTTAATTTCGTTGAAAGTCATCCAATATTTAACCTTGTCTTGGTAGCGAGTTAAAACGGTGCGGGCAAAACGCTCATAGAAGTCAATTAACTTCTTATTCTTCCAGCTCCCATATTCAGTAATTAAATGAAGAGGTAATTCATAGTGAGAAATAGTAATTACAGGCTCAATATCATGCTTTAAGCATTCATCAATTAGTGAGTCATAAAACTTAAGTCCCTCTTCATTAGGAGTTTCTTCATCCCCATTAGGAAAAATTCTAGACCACGCAATTGAAAAGCGGTAACACTTAAAGCCCATTTCGGCGAAAAGTGCAATGTCTTCTTTATAATGGTGATAGTGATCAATACCAATGTGGTTAGGATAAACATAATCTGAATTAATCTTAAAATCAAAATCAGGTGAAGCAATGATTTTCATTCGGTCCTTACCGCCAGGCATAACATCTGGTAAAGATAAACCTTTACCTCCCTCTTGGTAAGCACCCTCTAATTGATTGGCGGCAGTAGCACCGCCCCATAAAAATCCTCTAGGAAAATTATTTGTGGTCATTATTGTCTCCTTTCGTTATTTCAAGTCTAATAATGCATCCCCAATGGTTATTGTACCATTCGCAACTACATTAACTTCATGGTAATTATTAGAATTAGTAACAATTACTGGTGTTGTAGTTTCAAAGCCAGCTTTTTTAATAGCTTCAAGGTCAAATTTAATAAGAGGGTCGCCCTTTTTGATACTCTGACCCTTTTTAACTAAAGTAGTAAAGCCTTTGCCATCAAGCTCAACAGTATCCATACCAATATGAATCATTACTTCTGCGCCACTAGTCGATTTAAGACCAATTGCGTGACCGGTAGGGAAAACCATCACTACTTCTCCATCAAGTGGTGAACATACTTTACCTTCTTGTGGTGCAATCGCAACGCCTTTACCCATTGAGCCACTGGAGAAGACTTCATCTTTAACCTCGCTTAATGGCACAACCTGTCCGTTTAAGGGAGCTACTAATTTTTCTTCTTTATTATATGAAACTTCTGGTTTAACATTTGCGGAACTTGCAGAATTGCTTGTTGCGGCATCATCTGTACCTGCATTTGTATCCGTCGCTAAAGCTGCTTGTTCGGTTATAGGTGCATCAACACTGTTTTTACCAAATAGCATTTGGAAAGCAAAGCCTAAAATTGTTGCTATAACCATTGCTAAAATTAAGCCATAAACGCCAGTATCAAAGCCATTTTTACCAATTGCATCTGGAATTGAGAAGATACCCATTCCGGCCATCTGGAATACTTTTACTTGGAAGAAGCCAATGATGCCGGCACCAATTGCAGAGGCAATACAACTTAAAATAAACGGCTTCTTTCTTTCAAGGGTGACACCATAAATAGCCGGCTCAGTAACCCCGAAAATACCAGAAACAAAGGCTGGAATTGCAATACTGCGGGTTTTTTCATCTTTAGTTTGGAAAATAATTGCTAAAACGACACCTGTTTGGGCAAATGAAGCAGCTAATGACAAGCCTAAGATTGGATCATAGCCTAAAGCAGCAATATTGGTCATCATGACTGCCACAAAGCCCCAGTGAACGCCAAAGATAACAAATACTTGCCAGAATGCGCCCATTAAAATGCCGGCTATAACAGGACTAAAGTTGTAAACCCCACTAACAGCAGCTGCAATAGCATTACCAAGCCAGGTAGCAACAGGGCCAATGACAATAAAGGTAACAGGAATAGTAATTAGTAAAACCATAAATGGCACTAAGAAAGTTTTGACAACATCAGGGATAATCTTTTTAGCCAATTTTTGCACTTTAGATGCAAACCAAATTGACAGGATAATCGGAATGACTGATGAAGTGTAGTTCATCGAAATTACTGGAATTCCCAAAAAAGTCATGTGAATTGGTGCTTGGAGAATAGTACCCTTAAATACAGTAAACAGAGTTGTTTTACTGCTGGCCATTGCGACAATTGAAGGATAGCAAAGTGCAGCACCAATTGTTGCACCTAGATAGCCATTCATGCCGAACTTTTTAGCTGCTGAAATTCCTAAAATAACGGGCAGGAAGTAGAATAAACTGTCACCAATGGCATTCAAAATAATGTAAGTACCAGAAGTTTGCGCTTCCCAGCCAAAAGCTAAGAACATAGCATTAAAGCCCTTGATCATACCGGCAGCGCACATTGGCCCTAAAATCGGATTGAAAATGCCAGAGATTAAATCAATAAACTTATCTGCTAAACTCATGTTGCTGGTATCTTCATAATCATCGGGCACGCTGCCGCCACCAGAAAAGCCGCCTACTTTAACCAGCGTGTCATAGACATCAGCGACATTATTACCAATCACAACTTGGTATTGCCCACCGGATTTTACAACAGAAATTACGCCATCGGTGGCCTTTAATTTGTCATCGTTAGCCTTTTTCATATCTTTTAATTTAAAACGCAAGCGCGTAGTACAGTGCACAACACTGATCACGTTATCTTTACCGCCCACATCAGCGATAATTTCACGACTTAAGTCCTCGTAAGCCATTTTTTCCTCCTAAATATCAAAACCCGAGGACCTCAAGAAAGCACCTCACTAATTTATTGTGAGATTTTCACCTGAAGTTCTCGGGTTAATGCCTGTAAACAGTAACACACCGTTTAAACTTATAAATTATTAAAATAGAGTAAATTTAATTCTTCTGCGATTGAGCATCTTTTTGTCTATGCGTTACCCGCCAGACATGAAGAGTTAAATATACCTGATCGTCAGGCTGCAATTGCCAGCCTGCCTGCTTGTATAAGTACGTGCCGATTTTTTGGACAGTATCATACGCCTTTTTGTACTTGACTTTCATCAGCTCAATTAAGGAATGATCAAGCTCACTGCCAGAATCCTGGTCGCTTTCACCACACATATGCCTTACCATAAAAGCACGTAAATGTGTCATGAACCTGTTGAAGTTAAACGATTCAGTATCCAGCTGCATTCCGTATTGATACTGGATAATATCAATTACTCCCTTAATTAGTTTAGTAATTTTAATTGTATCCTGCAGTTTTGTTTGACCAGAGCCTGCATTAATGAAGTGATATGTCAGATAAGCTGCTTCACTTTGAGGAAAGTCAAGCTTAGTTTTTTCTTTCATTAACCTTAAGGCTTCTTGAGCCGTACTATATTCCTTCGGAAATATTTTTTTCATTTCCCAGCCAAGCGTATCTTGGCCTAATTCAATATTTCCTGTAGCACGGGTTAACATAAAATCAATGTGGTCAGCTAACACTAAAAATTCATAATCAGAAAAAGTGATCTGTAATTTTTGACTGGCCATGCTAATCACTTCAGTTGTCAACTTCAAAGTCCGCTGATCAATATCTCTTACACTGTCAACCAATTTAATATTTTTTTCGACAGCTACAAAACGGCGTGAAATTTTGTCCTCATCAATGGAATCACCGACTTTTTTGCCAAAGCCAATCCCGTTGCCAATCACCACCCAATCTACTCCGGCTTTATCAGACACCAAGGCAGCGTTGTTGTTAAAATTTTTAACAAATTTCACTTCAACTACTTCCTTTCCAATAAAAAAACCTACAAACAGTACCAAAAAAGTATTGTTCATAGGTAATGCCTGATCAAGTCAGTAACACGTCTACTTACAGCTGATATTATAAATCAGTATTAAAGCGATTTCAATACTTATTTGATTATTTTTTTTAAGTGTTTAATTCAAGATAAATAATTGTGCTTTACGCAAATTTATACTTAAATAGTAGCAGAAGCCTAATAGCAGTTTAAAGGAAAAGAATCAAATGGCAAATAAAAAGAAAGCAAAATCTTTAAAAACACAAATATGGTCCACTATTCGTGTGTTACTTTTAGGTGCCCTGTTTTATCTGGGAGTGACTTTGATCTTTTTCGGCTCTGGTTTTGGCAACTCCTATGTAGTGCAACAAAATGCGGAAAAAGCAAATACCACTTTAACACAAAAGAAAGCAGATAGAAATAAAAAACGCAAAACAAGTTATGATGCCAGCAAAACCAAATCAGTTAGTGCAGCCAGCGTCCTTAGAGCCAAGCAAATCAAGGCATACGCTATTGGCCGCATTGCTATTCCTGCTGTTAATATTCATAATCCGCTCTTTGCTGGTTATGGCGATCAAAACCAGAACTTAGAATACGGTGTCGTTACCTGCCTGCCTGATCGCGTCATGGGTGGTGCTAATAATTATGTGCTTGCAGGACACTATATGGGTTCTTATGGTCCTGCAGTTTTGGATAATTTGCATCTGGCCCACCCTGGTGACCTCATTTACGTAACAGACTTGCATCATATTTACGTGTATAAAATAAAAAATGTTTCTTTTGCCATCAAACCAACTCAAGTTGAAGTCGAAAACAATGTGCAAGATAAAAGTATGATTACCCTAATTACTTGTTCTGATTTTAATACTTCCAAATACGGCTACGGTCAACACCGTACAGTTGCACAGGGCGACTTGATCAGCAAAATGAAGGCTACTAAGCATAATCTAGTGACTAGCGAATTGACTGCTAAGCCAAAGCATATTAAAAAAGAGCATCAGGCATCTTTGAAAAAAAATAAACAGCACGAGACATTTAACAAGACTGTACAAGTCAGGTCAAAGGCCAAGCCTAAATTTTTCCAAAATATGACTTTCATCAGAACAACAATTATTACCTTTAACGTTGTTTTTGTCCTTGCCATAGGCTGGCAACTTGTTCATATCTGGCTTTTGAAATAACCATTACAGGTTTAACTATAATAGTAGTAAAATTATCTATTTCGAAATAGTCATCTGTGTTAATCCATGCTATACTGAGTTTAACACGGTATTATGAGGATAGTATTTGGTTGCGGTTACTTTGGTATAAAAATAATTGTGTTTATTTTTTGCAAACTTCTTTAATTTAATCATTATAATAATCATGTTATTTTAAAGTAAGCGCTCTAGTAAAAGCAAAAGCCAAATTTACTGCTATTTGGAATAGTAAAGAAGATGATGACTAAATGACGACTAAAACCCGTGAATCAAGCGGCTTGAATGCCACAATTGAGCCTGCATTTAAATTGCAAAATTCTGCCGCAGATTCCAACACACTTGACAGCTGGATGCCAGATAAAGTTTTGCAAAAAATTGTGGCCGCTAATTTAGGTCAACCAATTAAGCAAATTACTAAAGAAAGTCTTGCCAATCTGACAGAACTTAGTTTAATCGCACCAAAAGAAATACCTGTCGTTCATGGCAAACGGAAATATATTATTTCTCCTGCTGAATATCGCTTACGTTTGCGGCTTAAATCACTCACCGGATTAGAATACGCAACTAATCTAGTTAAAATCAACCTGGCTCCTGACCGTCAGCTAAACAGTGATTGGTGTCACCGGGCTGTTCTTAATTCAACTTTAGCGGATATTTCTGCTTTGCAAAATTTGCATAAATTAACCAATATTAATTTAGAAATGTGCAATTTGCATGATATTTCTGCTTTGGCAAATAAGCCACAATTAGTTCAACTAAATCTTTCATATAATGCAATTACTGATTTTTCACCATTAAAATCAAATAAGCTATTAATTGAAAGTGGCAGTCTAAAGCTAAGAAAACAGCTAATATTAGCAGAGCCAGTTCACTTAACTGCAGGAACTATTTCTTATACGTCAGGCCCTTACCAGCTACTTGATTTTAATGGCAAAAACATGGCACTTAAGATTGAAACTGGTAAGCAGCTTAATGCCAAACATTTAGTCAAGCAATATTCCAGCAACTGGAGTGATCATGTTGGTCAAGTCAATGGTAAACAGACTGTAACTTGGGACCTTTCGAAACTGCAGCCAGGTGATAGCGCAGCAATGACCGTTAAGTTCCATAGTAATAATTCAGCGCAAGAGCCAATCATTTCAGGCTGGTACATTATTCCGTTTAGAATTGTCAGCGGGCAGCCTATTACAATTCACTTTAAAGATGACGCGGATAATACCATTGCCTGTCAGCAGAAACTATATGGTGACGTTAATACCAGCAGCACTATTACTATTCCAACATTTACTGGTTATTCAATCAGCGCTAAATCAGCTGATGGCACTACGACGCCAATTAGCCAGGACTCTGTCACAGCTACTATTACCGCTCAACCACAGGAAATTTCTTTAATTTATACTCGTAACAAGGCAGCAGATATCACCATCCATTATCAAGATCAAACGGGTAAACCAATCGCTCCTGAAAGCACAATTAGCGGTGTCTTCAGTGAACAAAAAATAATTCAGCCGCAGGACATTTCCGGTTATACACCGATTCGTTATCAAATTGACCATAATGGTATTTCACACCATACGGGAAGCGTGCCTATTGTACTTAACAATCAGCCCCAAGAAATTACCTTCTATTATAATAGGGAAAAAGTTTCAAATGTGATTGTTCATTATCACGATACTGCGGGGAAAAAAGTTGCGCCAGATGAAATCTTAAGTGGCTTTGTTAATGATCAGCAAACTGCTCCGGCCTTAAAACTACCAGGATATACTATTAAACTTAAATACTTTAATGGTTCACCTATTGATACTGGTTTAGATACAACTGTGATTACGCTCAAGCAAAAGCCACAGGAATTAACCTATGTTTATACTAAAAATATCTTAAGTAGCAAAAACTCCGTTAAAGAAGTGAAAATTCAAAAGTATAAACATAGTGAAAAACTTCATCTTAATAGCAAGATACAATCACTAGTTAATAATAAAAAGCACGTTAAGCAGCCTAGAGCTAAAACAATAACAGGCTGGCAATTAGGACTGTTATTATTGGGTTTAATATCATTATTCAGTGTCTTAGGATTAGCTATTATTTATTACAGTAGAAAAAGCAAACATTAAAAATCAGCACTCTATAAATCTACTTATGGAGTGCTTTTTATATGCAATTTTAATTAAAGTATAGTTGTTTACTATTGAAATTATTATATTATGGATATACAATTATAGTGTAAATTGCTGTTGGCTAATAATTTAAGAGGTAAAATTTATGAATAAACACATTGAACTAAGTAAACAAAGCAAGAAATTGCTATTTAGTGGAATTACTGCTGCTGCACTGGCACTAGCTGTTGGTGGCCCACATGCAGTTAAGGCTGACAGTGTATCTGGAAGCACATTAGCAGCAAGTAGTTTAACGAGAACTGCTAAAACATTTCCATCGAAATCTTTGTGACCAACTTTACCAGCTTCAGCAAAAACTGCCGGTATTAAAAATAAAGTAACAACCAAATCTGATGATACTATTGACGATTGGATGCCTGTCAAGAATTTATAAAAAGTAGTTGCCTATAATTTATATGGTAATCCAAATAGCGTAAGCAAAATTACTAAAGAAGATTTGTCTAAATTAAAAACCTAAGCATTAGAGTGTTCTTGCAGAAAATGATGTCCATTATTATGCAGTTGCAATCAGCATTAAATCACTAACTGGTCTAGAATACGCTACTAATTTATATACAATCAGTTTACCACTAAATATTAAGCACTTTGGGTCTGCACATGCATTATTGCACAGCACTCTATCCGATATCAGTGCAATAAAGGGACTAAAGAACTTATATAGTGTTAATTTCCAACAATGCCCTATTTCTGATATATCTGCATTAGCAAATAAACCTTTGTTAACATCAGTTCCTATTGTTTATAATGGTATTACTGACTTCTCCCCATTAGGTTCAGATAAAAACTTAAGCCAAGCGTATGGTTATTATCAGGACGTTAGCACAAATGGATACTACCTTTCATCAAGCACACCATTCTACACATTCCGTTATAATAATTTAATTGGTATTGATGGAAAACCAATGAAGATTCGGGTGGCAGATACAGATGATGTCCAACACGATCATTATGTTAAATATTACCTCAGCAATTGGAAGAAAAATGCCGGTGTAGTTTCAAATGATGTAAAATCAGTTACTTGGAATATCACTGGAATTAGTTCAGAGCCTCAGTCCATTCATTACATGACAATTAATTATAAAGGTTCTTATGGTGAAGGCGGATGGTTCATTATCCCATTCATCGTATATGATTAATTTAATTATTTTTGATGATAAATATAATTTAATATAAAAAATAGTGTTCTAATTTATAAATGAATTAGAACATTATTTCTTTATGATCAATGTGCTAAGTATCACAATGAGTTTGACTTTTGCCTAAGCCAGCCATATACTAAACCTATATTAATATGCAGTTTAGAAGAGGAATTATATGAATACACATAAGAATGCTAACAAGC
>NZ_JBVOWJ010000018.1:0-8567 GCF_058139575.1 Lactobacillus sp. VURO6/B1 (VP7)
ATTACGCGGTCAGGGGCAATGGAGTTGCCATATTCATCTTGATAATGAACTGTGACTGCAGGCGCTATGGCTGCAGGGCTGTTGACAATTGAACCAGCAGTATTGGAAGCATTGGAGCCATTAGAACCGGAATTATCAGAACTGTCAGAACTGTTAGAGCCAATAGAGCTATCAGAACCGGTTGAGCTTTCGGAGCCAGTCGAGCTTTCAGAACTGTCAGAACCATCGGAACTGTCAGAACTATTAGAGCTATTCGAACCATTGGAGCTGTTCGAGCTATTTGAACCGTTAGAACTATCAGAACCAGTCGAACCAGTTGAGCTGGTTGAGCCCTCGGAACCGGTTGAACCTTCAGAGCTAGTAGAACTATCAGAGCCAGTCGAACCTTCAGAACCAGTCGAACCTTCGGAACCGGTTGAGCTTTCGGAGCCAGTTGAGCTATCAGAACCGGTTGAGCTTTCGGAGGCAGTCGAGCCTTCAGAGCCAGTCGAGCTTTCAGAACCGGTTGAGCTTTCGGAGCCAGTCGAGCTTTCAGAACTGTCAGAACCATCGGAACTGTCAGAACCATTAGAGCTATTCGAACTATCAGAGCCATCGGAACTGTCAGAACCATTTGAGCTGTTAGAGCCGTCGGAACCATCCGAAGTGTCAGAAGTGTTATCAGTCTTACTCTTAGAGTAGACCAAAGTAATATCTTGTGGGTCGGAGATAAATTCTTTTATATCAGAATTCTTGTTTTCTTTGAACTTGTAGCCAGCAAATTCTTTGCTGGTGTCAACAGTTACCAGGTCTGAAATGTTGCCGAAAAGTTTTTCATCAGGAATTTCCTTACCATCTTGATCAACTAGCTGCTTGCCTTCTTCGTCTTGGCGATGAACAGTTACGATGCCACCAGTATACCTAACATAGGTGTCGTGGTCTCTGTCTCCTTGATATTTAGTTATCAAATCGGCTGAAGACCACTGATTAGTACCCTTGGTCAGAGAACCATCGTCTTCACCCATGTTTACCCAAGTACCTGGCTGTTTAAGTAAATCTTCAGGCTGTTCTCCGTCTAGAGGAAATTTAACCCCTTTACCTAAAGTTAATTTAGCTATATTTGCACATGAATCAAATAAACCATCTAATATAGCATCATCAGTAATTGTAAAGTTAGATAAGTTTATGCTAGATAAGTTGGTGTCTGCATAAAACATAGAAGAAAAGAATGTAACTTTGCTAGTATCAAAACTTGAGAGATCTAATGAAACTAATTTTGGACAATTGGCAAACATGTAACTCATGTCAGTGACATCCGAAGTAATGAGGCTATTTAAACCGTTAATTTGAGTTAATTTAGGAAGAGTATCAAATAATGAATCAGCCGGCCCATTAATTGTTATTTTTCCTAGAATATCTATTTCAGTAATATTATCAGTATTTACAGTACTTATATTATTATTAATGCCAATTTCATTTTCGGCGGTGTTGTCAATTAAATAGTCTTTGCCTTTTTCACCTAGCGATAAGATGCCATTATTAAAGGTAAAAGGAACACCTTCCCAAGTGTTATCAGTTTTACTCTTAGAGTAGACCAAAGTAATATCTTGCGGGTCAGAGATAAATGCTTTTACATCTGAATTTTTATTTTCTTTGAAGGTGTAACCGGCAATTTCCTTGCTGGTATCAACAGATACTGGGTCTGAAATATTGCCAAAGAGCTTTTCATCAGGAATTTCCTTACCATCTTGATCAACTAGCTGCTTGCCTTCTTCATCTTGGCGATGAACAGTTACTATGCCACCAAGATTAGCAAAACAAACATAAGTGTCGTGATCAGTAGAACCCTGATATTTGGTCATTAAATCAGTTGAAGACCACTTATTAGTGCCTTTGGCTGGAGAGCCCTGATCAACTCCCATATTTACCCAAGTTCCCAAATCAGGTAAAAAGGAACCTGGTTTTCCTTTAATTTCTGGAAATTTAAAGCCACTACCTAAGACTAATTTTTTCAAATTTGAGCAAAAACGAAACATAACTACCATTTTAGCATCATCTGCAACTGTAAAATTGGACAAATTAATACTAGTTAAATTTGTGTCATTGAGAAAAAGACCATTATAGTTAGTCACTTTGTCTGTATTAAAACTAGATAAATCTAATTCAGTCAATTTAGGGCAACTAGCAAACATTTGTTGCATGTTTGTAACCTGAGAAGTATCTAATTTATCTAAGCCATTTATTGAGGTTATGTTTTTTAAATTCTTAAAAACTCCATTTGCGCTGCCTATAATTGCGATTGAGGCATTAATATCAATTTCAGTGATATCATCTACAGTTATGCCGTTAACATTTTGGCTAATACTAATATCTTTATTATCTGAATTATTTATTGTATAGGTTTTGCCTTTTTCGCCTAGCGATAAGACGCCATTATTGAAGGCGTAAGGAAGGCCTTCCCAAGTATTATCGGTTTTACTCTTGGAATAGACCAAAGTAATATCTTGCGGGTCAGAGATAAATGCTTTTACATCTGAATTTTTATTTTCTTTGAAGGTGTAACCGGCAATTTCCTTGCTGGTATCAACAGATACTGGGTCTGAAATATTGCCAAAGAGCTTTTCATCAGGAATTTCCTTGCCATCTTGATCAACTAGTTGCTTGCCATCTTCATCTTGGTAATGGACAGTAACGGTACCGCCTAGATTAGCAAAACAAACATAAGTGTCGTGATCAGTAGAGCCCTGATATTTGGTCATTAAATCGGCTGAAGACCACTTATTAGTGCCTTTTGCTGGAGAGCCCTGATCAACCCCCATGTTTACCCAAGTTCCCAAATCAGGCAAAAATGAATCTGGTTTTCCTTTAATTTCTGGAAATTTAAAGCCACTACCCAAGACTAATTTTTTCAAATTTGAACAGAAGCGAAACATGGTGTTCATTTTGCTATTATCAGTAATTTTGAAGCTTGATAAATTTATACTACTTAAATCAGTGTCTCCACCAAACATTCCGTTGAAGTTAGACACATTAGTGGTATCAAAAGTAGAAAGATCTAAGGTTGCTAACTTAAGACAATTAGCAAACATAAAACTCATGTCTGTTACATCATTAGTAACTAGATTGTTTAAATTTTTAATTACGTTCAGATTGCTTAATTTATAGAAAAGCTGACTTGCCGATCCCTTAATTGTGATAGGGGCATTAATATCAATTTCAGTGATATCGTCTGGTGTTACGTTACTAATATTTTGGCTAATGCTAATATTTTTTTTGTCTGAATTATTTATTGTATAGGCTTTGTCTTTTTCACCTAGAGATAAGACGCCATTATTAAAGGTAAAAGGAACACCTTCCCAAGTGTTATCGGTTTTACTCGTAGAATAGACTAGAGTGATAGTTTGTGGATCAGAGATAAATGCTTTTATATCAGAATTCTTGTTTTCTTTGAACTTGTAGCCAGCAAATTCTTTGCTAGTATCAATAGTTACCGAGTCTGAAATGTTGCCGAAAAGTTTTTCATCAGGAATTTCCTTACCATCTTGATCAACTAGCTGCTTACCTTCTTCGTCTTGGCGATGAACAGTAACGATGCCACCAGTATATCTAACATAAGTATCATGGTCTCTATCACCTTGGTAATTGGTCATTAAATCAGCTGAAGACCATTGATTAGTGCCCTTGGCCAGAGAGCCATTTCCTTCTCCCATGTTTACCCAGGTACCTGGCTGTTGAAGTGAATTGTTTTTAGTATCTTTATAATTTGTAAATTTAAAAGCCTTTCCTAAATTCAGCTTAGTTAAGTTTGAACATGAATCAAACATACTAAACGTTAAGGCATCATCTGTAACTGTAAAATTTGAAAGATCTACGCTAGTTAATGCTGTGTCTCCACTAAACATTGAAGAATATGAAGTAGCTTTAGAAGTATCAAAAGTTGAAAGATCCAGTGTAGTTAATTTTGGGCAGCCAGCAAACATATAGCTAAAATTTGTTATCTGAGAAGTATTTAGGTTATTTAATCCTTCAATAGATACTAAATTGTTTAATTTAGAAAAGAGACGTTGAGCAGTCCCCGTGATTGCAATGGGAGCATTAAGATCAATTTCTGTAATATCATCTGCAACAACATTATCAATAGAAAAAGGATTTTTTTTATTGATAGTAATTGAATAGTCTTTATTAGTTTCACCAATTGCTAATTTACCATTAGAAAAATTAACTGGTATGCCATTCCAGGTGCTTGAAATCGAAGTATTACCATCGCGAATAGCTTTAGCAGAGTTGAATTGATCAGGTTTTGCCAAATGCTTGTCAGCTTTTTCATTGTTTATAACAACGTCTTGATTGGTTTCACTTGCTATGCTGTTATTGGTACTAGCCTCGCTTTGTCCGTCTTCTGGGTTGTTATTTGCTGTCTCATCTATATTAGTCCCACTGTAATCAGCAGCTGCACCTTCAGTTTCTGAACCGGTTTCAGTAGACTCTGTTTGGTAATTCAACTTAGTCTTGACTGGTCTGCTCGCAGTCTTCTTAGTGGCACGAGTGCCGTTTTGGTTGGCTGCCTTCACAGTCTGGGGCTTGGCATTAATTAAGCCTAAAGCAGCTGCGGCCATGCCGCCGAGCAATATTTTTTCTCCTTGCTTGTTAGCATTCTTATGTGTATTCATAAAATTCCTCTTCTAAACTGCATATTAATATAGGTTTAGTATATGGCTAGGCTAAATCAATGTCAAACCGCATAAAAGAAAAAGCACCCGTTAAAATTTAAGCATTTCATAATAGTTAGTCATAATTCTAACTATTGGGAGTACTTTTTTAATGACTTAGTATACGACTGCTTTGTAAATTTAAGTTGTTTGTAAGTATCTGGCACGCCAAAACTCTTTGACTGGCTTAAACAAAGCATGTCGCGCAAGGGCAATTGCCACGATAATGCACCGGAGGAAACAATCTTCAACCTAATGAAACGAGAGAAGCTTAACCGCATTAAGATCAGTTCACTAGCAGAAATGAGGGAAGTACTATATGATTACGTTTACTGATTCAATCACATTAGAAGATCAAACAAATTAAAATACACGACTCCGATCAAATATCGGAATCGTGCATTGGGTCTGGTATAATATTAAAATGTCTAACTTTTTAAGTTGCACTTCATATTTTTACTGATGAGTTTATTTAATTTTTTTACGACTAAACCATGCTGCACCTAATGCGCCAACTAAAGTTAAGCTTCCTAATGCGAGCATGACTAGACTGGAATGCTTATCAGTACCTGTCTGTGGCAAAGCAGCAGTTTTTTGATTTTTAGCGGTGCTTGAACTGCCTTGCTTTTGAGGCAAATTGTTGTTTGCTGTTGGTTTAAAAGCTTTTTTCTTCTTTCCTTTCTTGTTTTCCTTCTCATTTTTTGCCTTCCGATTGTTTTCTTTAGGCGTTTTAGAAGGGTTATTAGGAGTATTAGGAGTATTGGGAGTATTAGGCTCATTAATATTTGGTATATTATTTGTACTTGTCTTAGTATAAATATAAGTTACATCTTGCGGGAAAGTGCTAAAGAACCCTGTAGCATTATCTGGTCTCGTCTTTAATGTGTAGCCAAAAATATTTTTAGCTTCAGTAGTATAGTTATCACCAACATAGCCACTCAGTATCTGATCTGAGGAAATGATATTGCCAAATTCGTCTTTATAGTGAACAGTTACATCTGCTGCTTTAACTTTATTAGTGTCTGGGTTATTAGTACTAGGATTATTAGGATTTTGGTTTTTAGCATAAATAAGGTCGACATTTTGCTTTTTATCGGAGTAGCCAACAGTTGCTTTATCTGTTCCAGGCTGTTTGACGCCGTCAATGATAATTTGCTTGATCGTGTAACCAGGTATTGATTTTGGAATAATATCTTTCTGATCACCATAAAGTACACCAGCAACATTTTCTGTCATCGGCTTATTGTCTTTATCAAGAAGAGGCTTGGTATTACCTTTATCATCCACATAGTATAAATAATTAACCGTAATAGATTTACCTTGTTTTCTTTCATAAATGAAAGAAACATTTTGCTTTTTATCGGAGTAGCCAACAGTTGCTTTATCAGTCCCAGGCTGTTTGACGCCATCAATGATAATTTGCTTAATGGTATAACCAGGTATTTGTTTTGGAATAATATCTTTCTGATCACCATAAAGTACACCGGCAACATTTTCCTTCATCGGCTTATTGTCTTTATCAAGAAGAGGCTTGGTATTACCCTTATCATCCACATAGTATAAATAATTAACATTAATAGGATTACCTTGTTTTCTTTCATAAATGAAAGAAACATTTTGATCTTTATCGGAGTAGCCAACAGTTGCTTTATCAGTTCCAGGCTGTTTGACGCCATCAATGATAATTTGCTTAATGGTATAACCAGGTATTTGTTTTGGAATAATATCTTTCTGATCACCATAAAGTACACCGGCAACATTTTCCTTCATCGGCTTATTGTCTTTATCAAGAAGAGGCTTGGTATTACCCTTATCATCCACATAGTATAAATAATTAACATTAATAGGATTACCTTGTTTTCTTTCATAAATGAAAGAAACATTTTGATCTTTATCGGAGTAGCCAACAGTTGCTTTATCAGTTCCAGGCTGTTTGACGCCATCAATGATAATTTGCTTAATGGTATAACCAGATATTTGTTTTGGAATAATATCTTTCTGATCACCATAAAGTACCCCGTCAACATTTTCCGTCATCGGTTTATTGTCTTTATCAAGAATAGGTTTGGTATTACCCTTATCATCCACATAGTATAAATAATTAACCTTAATAGGATTACCTGTTGCCCTGTCATAAACGAAGTAAACATCTTGTTCTTGATCAGTAAATGTGACTGTGACTTTGTCTTTACTAGTTTTCGAAATAGTATAACCGTATATATTTTTAGGCTCAATAGAACTAGTATCACCTTTATTGCCAGCAATTGCATAGTCATAGGACTTGCCATCTTTGTCTAAAATTGGTTGTCGTTTTCCTTCTTTATCAAGGTATACGTAATGAATTCTTACAGGGCAGCCGCTATAGAATCTGATATAAGTATCATGATCAGTTTCACCATTATAATTATTCATTAAATCGGTGGAAGACCATTTTTTACTCATTTCTGGGTCCCTTTCGTTACCGTTACCAACATTAACCCATGTTCCTGGATTATTAAGACCAGCAGTTTTATCCTCACTTGTAAACTTACAATTTTTACCTAACACTAGTTTTTTCAACTTAGTCAAATTATTTAGAAGATTACTAAGTGATACATAATGTTCGACCCTCGCCATATTAAAATTTGCAATATTCAATGCAGTTAAATTTCTACATTCACTAAATGCGTCGTCCATTAAAGTGACATTCCCAGTGTCGAAACTAGATAAGTCTAAGTCTGTTATGCTAGAACATCTACTGAACAAGTAAGCCATATATTGTAGGCTACTAGTATTAAACTTGGTTAAGTCTACTTTTTGATTTTCTGGATCTGCTGAATTTTCGGAACTTGGATAACTTACAGAAACTAAGTCTGAGCAGCCATAAAACATACCTGTCATATCAGTAACTTGAGAAGTATCAATTTTATCAGGTAAAATTAAGTTTGCAAGGTTAGAACAACCCATAAACATCTCTTTCATGGTAATAGGATCATTTTTATTACTATTCTTGTTAATATTTAAACCTATATTTAAACCACTTAAATCTAAGCTAGTTAAACTTCCGCAGTTTTCAAACATATAGGACATATCAGTTACTTTGGAAGCATCTAATTTATTTATTCCCTCAATTGAGCTTAGGCTTGAGCAACTGGCAAACATGCCATTCATACTAATTACATTAGATGTATTCAGATTTTCTAATCCAGTAATTTTGGTTAAACTTGACAAATCATAGAACATACTTTGCATCGTACCTCTAAAGTTAAGAGGACCTGTAAAGTCGACTTCTTTAATTTGATTTTTATCTGAAAAGAGAGGCTCAGCAAAAAGATCATGACCATCTTTTGCTAGTGAAAAAATATTAATAGAATTGCCGGGAATGCCATCAATAGTTTGATTATTACCTTTAATGGTGTATATTCCACGTCCCGGCTGAAAAGTTACATCGACACCAAGCCAAACACCAGTTAGTATGGTAGGATTTCCACTATCTCTTTTGACATCTTTTTCGAGTTTTTCAGTTTTTATACTGTCTTTTGTGCCTGAAGAGCTGGTATTGCCTGCAGTTGTGTCTTGATTATTTTCACTTGCTGAACTGTTATTAGCATCAGCTTGACCCTGTCCAGCTTCTGAGGTATTGCTTGAGGTACCTGTATTACCTGTACCTGCATTAGTCTCGCTGTCAGCTGTTTGACTGTTGCTGTTTTGGTCAGTGAGGTTATCGTCAGTAGCTGCTGCACCCTCAGTTTCCGAACCGGTTTCAGTAGACTCTGTTTGGTAATTCAACTTAGTCTTGACTGGTCTGCTCGCAGTCTTCTTAGTGGCACGAGTGCCATTCTGATTAGCTGCCTTGACCGTCTGGGGCTTGGCATTAATTAAGCCTAAAGCAGCTGCGGC
>NZ_JBVOWJ010000019.1:0-5036 GCF_058139575.1 Lactobacillus sp. VURO6/B1 (VP7)
GTATTCCGGCTTAGCTCAGTTGGTAGAGCGCTTGACTGTTAATCAAGATGTCGTCAGTTCGAGTCTGACAGCCGGAGTTTAATTTTGGAGTGTTGTCCGAGTGGCTTAAGGAGCATGATTGGAAATCATGTATATGGGTTAATCCTGTATCGAGAGTTCAAATCTCTCACACTCCGTAAATAAAATAATAAAAGCTGCTAAATCTATGTTTAGCAGCTTTTAATTTATAAAAAGTTCGAAGTGAATCCTGAAAGTTAAGCTACTTTCAGAACTTACTGTATGAACCTACTAAGATTAATAGAATAATTTTATTATCTGTTGATCTGACTTTACTTTAATTGATTTAAACTGTAATCATAATATAATTAGTAACAAAGTGAACAAGTGGGGCTTGGCCGAATTTATAAGCAGGAAGATTAGAGATTTGCTTGGCAAACATGTAACTTTAAAATGTTAATGAAATATTTTTAACAATAAACTTAAGAAATAAAGTCTACTAAATTCTATTAGAAAATAACTTTAATAAAATAGGTTGATATAAGAGAAATAATAACTATGATTATGTAACATGAACTAGAAAGGAAGCGGAGTATAATTGAAGGCAAGTGAGAAAGAAGCAATAAATGTTTTAAAGAGAGCGTTTAAAGCTAAAGAACTTTATATATATGTATTTACTATTCAAGATTATTTTGCGGATGAAACAGATCAACTAGCAATAGACAATCCTAATATGGAAGATTATTTAAATGATGTAATTCCAGAATTTACTGAATCTTACGATGAGACAAAAAAAGATATATGGCTCAACGATTTGAAAAAGATTATTAAAAAAGCAGAAACATTGATAAAAAAATAAGAAGCAAATTTAATATTATTATAAAAAGAGGACCGAAAATTGCAATATAAAGTTGAACATCCTAGTTTGTTTCACATCTGTCAAAAAATTAGAATTAAATTTTATAAAATCAATATGGAAGTTAAATATGAATCCGCATAAAATGACTTTACCAGAAATAATTGCCAATTTTCGCGCAAGAAATGTTACTTTTACACTTAAAGATGGGAGCAAAAAAACTATTTTTGTTGAAGAAATCGAGAATGAAGATGATGACCAGCCCGAACTGATCTTTATGGCTGCAGGCGATAATACTCAAGATATATGGATTTCAGATGTAGTAAGTGCAGAACCAGAGTAGAATAATATAAAGTAACCGATTCGGATAAAATAAAAATATTTTATCTAAATCTTATTTATTTTTATATTGAGCTACAGAGACTATACTTTTTCACAGATAAATATTGAATCCGTATTTTAATAATAAAAATTAAATTAGATATAGTTTCTACTAAGTTCAAGTTTAATTAACTATTTGTAAACAATGGCTTTATAGGTATTAAATTTATAATTATTACCTTAATCAAACAAAAATTTCAAAAAAATGTAGACATAAATAGAAACTTATGCTAAATTATTAAGAGTGGTCGAGAGATGACAACAAAATGGAGGATTAGCTCAGCTGGGAGAGCATCTGCCTTACAAGCAGGAGGTCACAGGTTCGAGCCCTGTATCCTCCATAATGATGGTGGTGTGAAGGGAAGTTCGCGCCGCCATTATTTATTGATTTAATAAATTGAATCCTTGCATTTTCTTTCAAAATAGGTATACTATTAAAAGTGCTTTGATTCAGAACAATGACCCGTTGGTCAAGCGGTTAAGACATCGCCCTTTCACGGCGGTAACATGGGTTCAAATCCCGTACGGGTCACTTTGGAGGATTAGCTCAGCTGGGAGAGCATCTGCCTTACAAGCAGGAGGTCACAGGTTCGAGCCCTGTATCCTCCATCGTTCTATGGCTACCGAACATGCGGTAGCTTTTTTTATTATCAATATAATATATAAGAACATAGAACGAAAATTTTTAAAAAAATCGGTTCAAGTCCTGAGAGGATCCTTAAACGGAGATGCCTTGTAACCGAATAGCTATTGTCTATAGGGGGACTAATATGGAAAAACGTTTGTTTACTTCAGAATCTGTTTCTGAAGGTCATCCAGACAAGATTGCTGATCAGATTTCTGATGCAATTTTGGATGCTATTATTGCCAAAGACCCTCAAGCTCATGTGGCCTGTGAGACCATCGTCAATACTGGTATTGTCTATGTCTTTGGTGAAATATCAACAAGTGCTTATGTTGATATTCAAGGAATTGTTCGCAAGACAGTTTTGAGAATTGGCTATGATAAACCTGAACTTGGCTTTGATGGCAATAATTGCGCTGTCTTAATTGATATTGATGAACAATCACCTGATATTGCTCAAGGCGTTGATCATTCTCTTGAAACGCGTGAAAATCAATCTGACGAAGATCAGCTTGATCAAATCGGGGCGGGAGATCAAGGCTTAATGTTTGGTTTTGCAATCAATGAAACGCCTGAATTAATGCCTTTGCCTATTTCGCTTGCCCATCGCTTGATGAGACAGGTTGCCAAGCTACGTAAAGATGGTACTTTAACTTGGCTTAGACCTGATGCTAAGGCAGAAGTGACTGTTGAATATGATGAAAAACAAAAACCAACACGTGTAGATACCGTTGTTATTTCAACACAAACCGATGATCAGGTTTCAAACGAAGAAATTCGTCAAGCTATGATTGATTTGGCAATTAAAAAGGTAATACCTGCTAAATACCTTGATGAAAAGACCAAGTTTCTGATTAACCCATCAGGTCGCTTTGTTATTGGTGGACCTAAAGGTGATTCAGGATTGACTGGACGTAAAATTATTGTTGATACTTACGGTGGTTATGCTCGCCACGGTGGTGGTGCATTTTCAGGAAAAGATCCGACAAAAGTTGACCGCAGTGCCAGTTACGCTGCCAGATATGTGGCTAAAAATATTGTTGCTGCAGGCTTGGCTGATCGCTGTGAAGTTCAATTAGCTTATGCAATTGGTGTTGCTCATCCAGTTTCAGTTATGGTTGATACTGCCGGAACTGGTAAAGTAAATGATGAACTTTTAACAAAAGCAGTACGTAAAGTCTTTGACTTGCGCCCAGCGGGAATAATTAAAATGCTTAATTTAAGGCGGCCGATTTATGAGCAAACAGCAGCTTACGGACACTTTGGCAGAACAGATATTGATTTACCATGGGAGCAAACGGACAAAGTTCAAGATCTTTTAAATTTTGTTCATGAAAATAAATAATTTTAGCAGCTAATGAAGGAGTTGTAATTGTGAAGAAGACAAATGTACGAGTAGTAATGATTGCGATTTTTATGACGACATTTATGACAGCCATTGAAGGTACAATCGTTTCTACTGCAATGCCAACAATTGTTTCCGATCTGAATGGATTAGAAATTATGAATTGGGTTGTTTCCATATTTTTGTTTATGACTGCTGTATCGACTCCTTTATATGGCAAATTAGCAGACAGCTTTGGTCGTAAACCAATTTTTCTATTTGGAATAGCGCTTTTTGTGATTGGGTCCGCACTTTGTGGTCAGGCTCAGAACATGGTTGAACTAATTTTATTCCGTGTAATTCAGGGACTGGGTTCTGGAGCTGTTCAACCAGTTGCGATGACAATAATTGCAGATTTATATAGTCTGGAAAAAAGAACAAAAATGCTGGGTCTCAACTCTGGTTTTTGGGGCGTAGCTTCAGTCATTGCTCCATTACTCGGTGGCTTTATTGTGCAAAATCTTTCTTGGCACTGGGTTTTCTACATTAATGTGCCAATTGGTATCATTGCACTTTTATTAATTGTCTTTTTCTTAAATGAACCAAAGAATAAGCAAAAGACTAAACTTGACGTTAAAGGAACATTTTGGCTGGTTATTTTGCTTTTAACCTTAATGTTTACATTACAAGATCTTGGCACCATTAAACCGCTTATTTTAGTCGCTTTAGTTGCTTTAATCATCGTTAGTGCAATTATCTTTTATCATGAAGAAAAGCGTGCTGCTGATCCGATAATGCCACTTTCAATGCTTAAGGGCAGAGAGTTCTTGGCTGTTAATATGATTACCCTGCTTGTTGCCGGAGTAGTTATTGGCTTTGAATTTTATATTCCAACCTGGATGCAGGGCATTAACGGAACTTCTGCTACTATAGCAGGTTTTGCCGTAACTCCAAGTTCTGTTATGTGGGTTGTAGGTTCATTTTTGATCGGGGGCATGCTAAGTCGCTGGGGTGTGAGAAAAACCTTCTTTGGATTGCTTACAGTTCTTTTAGTGGCTGATTGTATGTTACTGCTTGTTCCTATTCATACTCCGTTTTGGGTATTTTGCGTCATAGCAACGCTTAATGGCTTTTCCTTTGGTGGAGTTCTAACCGCATCACAGGTTAGGTCACAGGTTTTAGTTTCTAAAGAAAATATTGGTGTTGCCACTTCCTTTAACACATTAATGAGGTATTTAGGTCAGACTATGATGGTTTCCATTTTTGGTATTACCTTCAATACTGTGGTGGCACATCAACTTGCAAAACATCCAAATTTAACACCAGGCATGATGAACAAAATAGTTTCATCAGCTAAAGCTCAAGAACTATCTGCGAACTTAATTCCACAGCTAAGACAAGTACTTTTCAGTGCTTTAAAAGGGGTTTACTTCGTTTCACTTGTTGCTATATTAATATCTGTTATTTTTAACTGTATTTATAAAAGCAAAGAGAAAGCTAATTAGTAATTCGATTTATAACAGACCTGCTGGTTTAATTGCCAGCAGGTTTTTTATTAGTAGAAATATTTTTTCTAAAAAATTATAATTGTTAATATTAAATTTAATAGGTAACTGGGGTATTAAAAATGACAAGGGAAATTACTAATTGGCGTTCCTTAGGTGGTTACACTGGATTTGCAGGAAGAAAAGTAAAAGATGGACTACTATTTCGATGTGGACAATTGTATAATTTGACGTCTTATCAAAAAGAACAAGTCCAAAATAAATATCAAATTGAAGTGCAACTAAAAAGTTAGACATTTTAATATTACGCAAGACTCAATGCACGATTTCGATATTTGATCGGGGTCG